>NZ_LUKH01000016.1:0-118381 GCF_001593695.1 Leisingera sp. F5
TTTTGGCTTCACGCCACTTGGCAATCTTCCGGCGTTCTTCCAAACTCAGGTGAGGGTAACTGCGTCCCATTCAATAACCTCCATGCAAACATCTGTTTTGATACAGAATTTGCACTTCGGATGTGAATCCACCCGGGTACATACGTGAGTCCTGTAATCATGGTTATGTTAAATTTCTTTACACAGACCCGCGGTCTGCTTACTGACTGGTTGTTGAGGCCGCAGCAAAGACCGTGAAGCACAGTCTGAGCGGCAGTGTTTCTGGCGGCCTCATCCAGCTGGCGGGCTGGCTTCGGGCATTTCCTGCCGTGCCAATGTGGTTGCGGCAAACTCCATGAAGGCGCGGATCACCCGCACATCCTGCCGCTGAGAGAGCGAGACAATGCTCTCGCTCATCGTCAGGCCGGCATCCTCCAGCCTGATCTTCACCAGCCGGCTGTCATGTCCGAACTCCGCCTCGGAGACAAACCCGATGCCGGCGCCCGAGGCAACCAGTTCCCGTACCGCTTCGCGGCCCTCGGCTATAATCGCGGGTTTCAGAGTAACGCCCCTGCTTCGCGCCTCAGATTCAATCTTTTGGCGGGTTTTTGAGCCCGCTTCGCGAAACACCAGCGGCAGGCCCGGAAGGTCTGCAAGGCTCAGGCTCGGCCGGCCTGAAGGCAAAAAACCGCGGGCGGCAAAAGCGGTGATACCGGTGGCACCCAGGTTCAGCCCGGTCATGTCCCGGCCCGGGGCCAAGCTGCCTATGACACCGATTTCAGCAGTGTAACTGCGCAGCTCTTCCAGAACGTCTTCGGTGTTCCCGGCCCTTAGAAGAATGGTGATATTCGGGTGTTTCTTGCGGAACGGCCCGAGGAGAGCGGTGATATGCAGGGCCGAGTCGGCAATGATCCGCAGCTCACCCTCCACCGCCGCACTGGAATCGGAAAGGTACTCGCCGATCTGCGCTTCAGCCTCGAAATAGCCTTTGGTCAGCCGCAGCAGCTCTTTGCCTTGAGGGGTTAATGCGATCTGCTTCCTCTCCCGGCGAAACAGCAGAACGTCATGGTCCTGCTCCAGCTTGCGGACTTGTTCGGAGACCGCCGGCTGGGTCAGATGCAGCGCCCTCGCGGCGCGGGAAAAACCGCCCAGAAGCGCGACATGGTGAAAGGCGCGAAGCTGGCTGTGGCGCATCTGATCCCCCGCTGGAATACATAGGCTGAGCCTATAATAGAATTGTTTTTTGCAATTTTACATATGGATTGGAGGACGGCAATGATGTGTTCAAATTCCTCTTGGGAGAGTGCAGATGAGTGCTTCCACGGATCCGATTGAACCACCCAGGCTGGGCGAACCCTACTTGCTGACGCCGGGGCCGCTGACCACCTCCTACGCAGTGAAACAGGCAATGCTGCGGGATTGGGGCAGCTGGGATGACGACTTCCGCGCCATGACCCGCGAGATCCGCAGCCGCCTGCTGGCGTTGCTCGGCGACGGCGCGGAGGATTTCGACTGTGTGCCGATGCCGGGCTCCGGCAGCTTTGCGGTGGAGGCGATGCTGGGGTCCTTCATTCCCCGCGATGGCAAGGCCCTGGTGCTGGCCAATGGGGCCTATGGGCAGCGCTCGGCTCAAACGCTGAAATACTTGGGCCGCGATCATGTGGTGCTGGACAAGGGCGACTATCTGCCGCCGCGCGGTGCGGAGGTGGCGGAAATTCTGGGTGCTGATCCAGCGATCACCCATGTGATGGCCATCCATTGCGAGACGTCCTCGGGCATCCTCAACCCGATCGCTGAGATATCCAAGGCCGTGTATGCTGCGGGCCGTAAGCTTCTGATTGATTCCATGTCGGCCTTTGGTGCGATTGATCTGCGGCCCTCGGACATTTGTTATGAGGCAATTGTGTCGTCGGCCAACAAATGCATTGAGGGCGTGCCGGGCTTCGGCTTTGTCATCGCCCGCACGTCTGAGATTGAAGCCTCCAAGGGCAACTGCCACTCGCTGTCGTTGGACGTCCACGCGCAATGGGCCAATATGGAAAAGACCGGCCAGTGGCGGTTCACACCGCCGACCCATGCGGTGGCCTCGTTTCTGGAAGCGCTTAAGGCGCATGAAGCCGAAGGCGGTGTTGCTGGCCGCGGCGCCCGTTATGCGCGCAACCGCGATGTGATGATCGCCGGAATGCGTGAACTGGGTTTCGAGACGCTGCTGGACAGCCGCTGGCTGTCGCCCATCATCGTCACATTCTTTTGCCCTGCGGATGAGAAGTTCCTGTTCAGCTGCTTTTACGATCTGATGAAGGCGAAGGGTTTTATCCTCTACCCTGGCAAGCTGACCGCTGTGGACAGTTTCCGCATCGGCTGCATCGGACAGATGGATGAACATGTGATGCGGCGGGTTGTGACGGCCGCCAAGGAAACGCTTGCCGAGATGGGCGTCGCCAGTGCGGCCCCGCCCGCCGCGGCGCTGGAAGAACGCGCCAAACTGGCTGCCTGAAGACAAAGGACCCCGAGAAATGACCACTGGAACCCCCGTTACAGCAAACGAGCGCAGTTATCCGGCGCCGAAGACCTGCGCGATTGCTATCTGCCTGGACGGCTGCGAGCCGGAATACCTGGAGGTGGCCATCGCCAAAGGGCTGATGCCGACCCTGAAGCGGATCCGCGAGACCGGCACCGACCGGCTGGCGCATTCGGTGATCCCCTCTTTTACCAACCCCAACAACCTGTCGATCGCCACCGGCCGCCCGCCCAGCGTGCACGGTATCTGCGGCAACTACCTGATCGACCCGGACAGCGGCGAAGAAGTGATGATGAACGACGTGCGCTTCCTGCGCGCGCCGACCATCTTTTCGCAGTTCTACGAGGCCGGCTATCGCGTTGCCATGGTCACTGCCAAGGACAAGCTGCGCGCGCTGTTGGGGGCCGGCTTGAAGTTCGATGAAGACCGCGCGGTCGCCTTCTCCTCCGAAAGGTCGGGTGGGACGACCAAGGCAGAGCACGGTATCGACAACGCCAGCCAGTGGCTGGGCATGGAAGTGCCGGAGGTCTATTCGGCGGAACTGTCCGAGTTTGTCTTTGCCGCCGGTGTGAAGTTGCTGCAGGAGTTCAAGCCGGACGTGATGTATCTGTCGACCACCGACTACATCCAGCACAAGTTCGCACCGGAGCAGCAGGGCGCGCTGGATTTCTATGCGATGTTCGACAAATACCTGGCGAAGCTCGACGAAATGGGCGCGGCGATTGTTGTGACCGCCGACCATGGCATGAAGCCTAAGCACCACGCCGACGGCTCCCCTAATGTGATCTATGCGCAGGACCTGCTGGACGAGTGGCTGGGCAAGGACGCGGCGCGGGTGATCCTGCCGATCACCGATCCTTATGTGGTGCACCACGGCGCGCTTGGCGCCTTTGCCACCGCCTATCTGCCCGAAGGCGCCGACAAGGCCGAAGTGATGGCCAAGCTGGACGCCCGCGACGAGCTGATCCTGGTTGTCAGCAAGGAAGAAGCCATCAGGCGCTTCGAGCTGCCCGGCGACCGCATCGGCGACATCGTGATGATCTCGGGCGAGAACATCTGCATCGGCACCTCC
Source organism: Leisingera sp. F5 (assembly GCF_001593695.1). Taxonomy (NCBI): domain Bacteria; kingdom Pseudomonadati; phylum Pseudomonadota; class Alphaproteobacteria; order Rhodobacterales; family Roseobacteraceae; genus Leisingera; species Leisingera sp. F5. The sequence goes on from NZ_LUKH01000016.1 coordinate 3,573, forward strand.
GCCCACCGCCACGACCTGGCCGCGCTGAAGGAACCGCTGCGCAGCCATGGCGGGCTGACCGAACAGGAAGTGCCCTTTATCGTGAACCGTGTGATTGATCTGCCGGACGACCCCGCGTCCTTGCGCAACTTTGACGCCTTTTTCTACGCCACCACTGCGGCGGCCCTCTGATCCATGGGTGAGACTATGAGCAACACAGAAATCCGCAACGAAGGCATGCGCATCGGCGGCGAGATCGTCTTTACCGACGAGACCGTGCCGGTCCACTACCCCTATACCAACGAGGTGGTCGGCCATGTACCCGCAGGCAAGGCCGAACACGCCCGCATGGCGTTTGAGGTGGCCGCGAACTACACCCCCAAATTGACCCGTTACGAGCGCAGCCAGATCCTGCAGCGCGCGGGTGAGCTGATCGGGGAAAAGCGCGAGTGGCTGGCTAAATGGCTGACGCTGGAGCTGGGCATCTGTCATCAGCACGCAATCTATGAAACCAAGCGCGCCCAGGACGTCTATCAGTTCGCCGCCGCCGAGGCGCTGAAGGATGATGGCGAGATTTTCTCCTGCGATCTTACCCACAACGGCAAGGCGCGCAAGATCTTCACCAAGCGCGAACCGGTCAAGGCAATCTCGGCGATAACGCCTTTCAATCACCCGCTCAACATGGTGAGCCACAAGATCGCGCCGTCGATTGCCACCAACAACTGCATGGTCTGCAAGCCGACGGAACTCACGCCGCTCACCTGCATTGCGCTGGCCGATATCCTCTATGAGGCCGGCCTGCCCAAGGAGATGTTCCAGGTGGTCACCGGCTGGCCGCAGGACATCGGAGACGAGATGATCACCAATGAAAACATCGACATCATCACCTTCACCGGCGGCGTGCCTGTGGGCAAGATGATTGCTGAAAAAGGCGTCTACAAGCGCCAGGCGCTGGAGCTGGGCGGTAACGATCCGCTGATCGTTTGCAATGACCTGTCCGATACCGATCTGGAAAAGGCCGCCACCATCGCGGTGGCCGGCGCCACCGGCAATTCCGGCCAGCGCTGCACCGCGATCAAACGTATCCTGGTGCAGGAAAGCGTCGCCGACAGATTTGTGCCGTTGGTGCTGGAGAAGGCCCGAGCGATCAAATTCGGCGATCCGCAGGATCCGGAGACCGAGCTGGGCTGCGTCATCCACGATAAGGCGGCAGAACTGTTCGAAAACCGTGTGCTGCAGGCCGAAAAGGACGGCGCCGAGATCCTGTATAATCCGGGCCGCCAGGGCGCGCTGCTGCCGCCGATCGTGATCGACAAGGTTCCGCATGGCAGCGAACTGGTGATGGAGGAAACCTTTGGCCCCATCGTGCCGATTGTGCGGGTGCCGGACAATGACGCCGAGGTGATGAAGATTTCCAATTCCACCGAGTTCGGCCTGTCATCGGGTGTCTGCACCAATGATCTGAACCGGGCAATCGCCTATATCAACGGTCTGGACGTCGGCACCTGCAACATCTGGGAACAGCCCGGCTATCGCATCGAAATGTCCCCCTTCGGCGGCATCAAGGACTCTGGCAACGGCGTCAAAGAAGGCGTCATAGAAGCCATGAAGTTTTTCACAAACGTCAAGACCTACTCTCTGCCATGGCCGGAATAGCAACGCCTGAGTGATGGGGGTCCGGCCAAGGCCCGGCAGAGACACTCCCTGCCTGCCGGAGGGGAAACAGCCTTGGCCGTCCCATCCCCTGCCCGTCACCGGGCAGGGAGTGGCGGTTAAAAGGTAATCAGGCGTCCTGGCCGGCGCGGTCGCCCAAGGTGACATCCAGGGTGACTTCCTTGCCTCTGCGTAGCACTTTGATCTGTGCTGCCTCACCCGGGGCATTCGCCGCCACCGCAGCTGTCAAGTCGCGCAATTCGGTGATGCCGCTGTCGCCAAACCGCAGCACCACGTCGCCAGGTTTGAGGCCGGCTTCGGCCGCAGGGCTGTCCGCCGCCACGCTTTCGATCACCACGCCCTTGCCTGCCTCGCGGCCCAATACATTTGCGGCGTCTTCGGACAGCGGCTTGATCTGCACCCCCAGCCAGCCGCGGGTGATCTCGCCGTCATCCTCCAGGTCAGCGACAATCTTCTGCACCATGTCCGAGGGCACGGCAAAGCCGATCCCGACCGAACCGCCGCCGGGCGAATAGATCATGGTGTTGACGCCGACGACTTCACCTTCGGCGTTGAACAGCGGACCGCCGGAATTGCCCCGGTTGATCGCCGCATCAGTCTGTATGAAGTCGTCAAACGGCCCGGCGTTGATATTGCGGGAGGTGGCCGAGACGATGCCCGAAGTCACCGTGCCCGCCAGGCCAAAGGGGCTTCCCATCGCAAGCACCTCATCCCCCACACGCAGCTCATCGGACGCGCCGAATTCGACCACAGTGAGCGGCGCGGCGGCCTTAACCTTCAAAAGCGCAATATCAGTCAGCGGGTCGGCGCCGATCACAGTGGCATCATGCTTGCTGCCGTCGGCCAGGGTGACGGATACGGTCTGGGCCTTGTCGATCACGTGGTGGTTGGTGACGATCAGCCCGTCCCCGGAGATCACAAAGCCGGAGCCAGCACCCTTCACCGGGCGGCTGTCGTCGAACCGGGGCATCTTGCCGCCGAACCGGCGCATGAATTCTTCCATAAACTTGTCGTTCGGAATGGCCTGCCGGTCAGAGGCTGGCTGCGCTTTGCCAGTGACTTCGACAAACACAACCGCAGGTGAGATGGTTTCGACCAGATCCGCATAGCCGCCCGCCGGCACCGCCAGTGCGGGCGCAGGGGCCAGGGTGAACACCGCCGCTGCTGACGCGGCAACGGTCAGGGCAAAGGCAAACCGTTTGGGAGCGTGGGTATTGGGCATCTTCATTTCCTTGCGTTGAAGTGATGCAAAGCAGATGGCAGGGCCGGATTTCAATGTCCTGACGTCTTCTATACAGATCTGTAATGTGTGCTGAGGCGCCGTTCGGTGCAACACCGGGGCGGCAGTAATGCGGGGGTAGCCTTGAAGATCCTGGTGATAGAAGACGACGCCACGACAGGGCCTTACGTGCAATCCGGCCTGCGCGAGGAAGGCCACACCGCTGATCTGGTGACTGATGGCCGCGACGGCCTGCTGCAGGCCACGGCTGCCGACTACGACGTGCTGATCATCGACCGGATGCTGCCCGGCCTCGACGGGCTGAGCCTGATCAAGACTCTGCGCGGCGCCGGGGTGCGCACGCCCGCGATCATGCTGACCGCGCTCAGCGGTGTGAACGACCGGATAGAAGGGCTGGAAGCCGGGGCGGATGATTACCTGGTGAAACCCTTTGCCTTTGGCGAGCTGGCGGCGCGCGTTGCCGCCCTCGCCCGCCGTCCGGGCCTGCAGACTCAGGAAACAGTGTTGCGCGCTGGCGATCTGGAGATGGATCTGGTCCGCCGCAAGGTGACCCGTGCAGGGCAGGAGATCGACCTCTTGCCGCGCGAATTCCGCCTGCTGGAGCATCTATTGCGCCGCAAGGGGCGGGTGCAGACCCGCACCATGCTGCTGGAGGCGGTCTGGGACATCAGTTTCGACCCGCAGACCAATGTGGTGGAGACCCATATCTCACGCCTGCGCGCCAAGGTGGACAAGCCGTTTGCGAAAGACCTGATCGAAACCGTGCGCGGCGCGGGGTACCGGATTGCCGAATAACCTGAGCACCCGGGCGCGGGTCCTGCTGCGCTCGTCGCCGATGCGGCAGTCGCTGTGGCTGTCGCTGCTGTTCGTGGCGGCCAGCTCGCTCAGTCTCGGCATTACCTATTATGTCGCCCATGGCGCCCAGCGGCAGGCGATCGAGGAAAGCCTGACCCAGGACATGGCTGGTTTCCGGGCCACGCCTTCCGCCGCGGCGCTGGCCGCTTTGGTCAATGCTGAAACCACGGAAACCAACCCGCAACGGCGTCTGCTCAGCTACCGCCGCCCCGGCGGGCGGGTGGTGGCGGGCAATGCGGCGATCATGCAGCAGCAGGAAGGGTTCCGGGTGGTGGCGCTGGGGCCGGACCCGGTAGAGATCACCGGCCGTTTCATCTCGCTCAGCGAATACATTCACGGCGGGCTGCTGACCGTCGCCCTGACCGCCAAACCGCTGGACGACCTGCGCCAGACCTACCTGCGGGTGTTCCTGTTCAGCCTGCTGCCGGCCATTGCCATCGCGGTGCTGGGCGGCGTCCTGCTGGCGCGGCGCTCGGCCCGGTCGCTGGCGGGGATCGAGCGCACCCTGTCAGCGCTGACCTCCGGCGATCTTGCTGCGCGGGTGCCGGAGACAGCGCGGCCCAGCGACATCACCCGCATCGGCCAAAGCGTGAATCGCATGGCCCGGGCACAGCAGAAATCGACCGAGGCGCTGCGGCAGGTCTCGGCAGATATTGCCCATGACCTGAAAACGCCGATCCAGCGGGTGGCGGTGCAGCTTGCCCGCTTGCAGGAAATGCCGGACCTGCCGCCAGAAGCGCAAACGCTGGCGGATCAGGCGCTGGCGGAAACCCGCGGCATCACCAGCACCTTCCAGGCGTTGCTGCAGATCGCCCAGCTGGAAGGCGGCACGCCGCAATCGCGGTTCGAACCGGTGGACCTCTGCGAAATCGCAGCCACCTTTGCCGAGATCTATGAGCCGGCCGCCGAAGAGCAGAACCGCACGTTCACGCTCAGCCTGCCGCAGGCGCCGGTCCTGGTCAGCGGCGACCGGGCGCTGATCGGCCAGATGCTGGCCAATCTGATCGAAAACGCCCTGCGCCACACGCCGGAGGGCACCGGCATCAGCTTGTCGCTGCAGCACAACAGGGAGACGATCCTGTCCCTGCGCGACCACGGCCCCGGCATCGCCGATGCTGAACATCAGAACGTGCTGCGCCGCCTCTACCGGTTGGAGAAAAGCCGCACCACTCCGGGCAGCGGCCTCGGCCTTAGCCTGGTGGCGGCAATTGCCGAGCTGCATGGCGCCAGGCTGACCCTGTCCGATGCAAATCCCGGCTTGCAAGTTGAGGTGGCCTTCAGCGGTTAGCGCGCTGACCTGAGTCCCTTCAGCGCCTCCGCCAGCCGCTTGACCAGCCGCGGAATGACCCGTTCATCCACGCCGGAAAAGCCAAGCACAAGCGCAGTTCGGCCAATTGGTTCGATGCAGTAGACCGAGATCGGCAGCGAGTCGATGCCTGCCGCCAGCAGTGCCTCATGCGCGGTCCGGTCATCCATGCCGCCCTTCAGCCAGGCCACCATATGCATGCCGGCATCGGTGCGCTGCGGTTCCAGGAATTCGCTGCACTCGCGTGCCAGGCTCTCAAACAACACATCCCGCCGGGTCCGGTACAGCCGTCGCATCTTGCGGATGTGCTCGGTAAACCGCCCGTCCTCCATGAACCGCGCCATTGCCTCTTCCACCACCGCAGAGGAGTTCTGACCCAGAAGATTGCGCGCGGTGGCGAAGGTTTCGGCAAACTCCGGCGGCACCACCACATAGCCCAGCCGCATCGCCGCAAACATCGACTTGGAGAACGTGCCCACATAGAACACCCGTTGCGCGCTGTCCAAGGCGCTGAGCGCGGGCAGCGGCCGCCCGCGGTAGCGGAACTCGCTGTCGTAATCGTCCTCGATGATCCAGGCGTTGTTTTCCTGCGCGTAATTCAGCAACGCCAGCCGCCGCCCCAGACTCATCGTGGTGCCCAAGGGTTGCTGGTGCGACGGCGTGGTAAAGATCAGTGCAGGCCTTTGGCGGCGGCGGATCGCATGATCCAGGTCCAGCCCCTCGCCATCCACCGGCACCGGGGCCACATTGGCGCCCATGATCTGCATCACGTCGCGCCCGGCGATATGGCCGGGGTTCTCGTACCAGACTGTATCCCCCTGATTCAGCAGCACAAAGGCAATCAGAACAAAAGCCTGCTGGGCGCCCGACGTGATGATCACTCGCGCAGAATCCACCTTCATGCCGCGCGCGTCCGCCAGGTGCCGGGCAATCGCCTCCCGCAGCGCCGCATTGCCATTCACCTGCCCGTAGCTGAGGCTGCGGCGCCCGTCGCGCGCCATCGCCTCGGCCATGTATTTGTTCCACAGCTTGACCGGAAACTGATCCAGCGCCGGCACCCCGGGCCGGAACGGCGCCGTTTCGCCATAGCGCGCCACCGATTTTGACGCCGCGATGGTCCGCGCCCGTCCCGAAATCTCGATCCCCGTGGGCTTGTCCTTGCGCCGCGGTGTGCGGATTTGCGGAAAGGCCTCGGTATCCAGCCCGTCCGCCACAAAAGTCCCCGCCCCGGTCTGCGCCTGCGCATAACCCTCGGCGATGATCTGTTCATAGACGTTCTTCACAGTGATCCGCGAAATCCCCAGTTCCTGCGCCAGCTCGCGGGTCGAGGGCAGCTTTTGCCCCGGCGCCAGCGAGCCGTCCAGGATCAGCCGCCGCAGCGATGCGTCCAGCTGCCGGTAGATCGGCACCGCAGAGCCGCGTTCGATGGTGAAACCTTGCAGCAACGCGCCGCCCGGGGATTTTGGCATGGATCTAATTGGGTCTATAGTTGGATCTATAACGGGTATAGTTGATGTGCCCACTTTTGGGTAGCCTCAATCCCAACGGGTGCAAAACGCGCTACGGGTTCACCAAGGTTTGAGGCCGATCCATGACAAGAATCGAAGATTACGCATTTCCCAAAGGGCTTGACCTGCTGCGGGCCTGGCAGGCGGGCGGTTCTGAGGCCAAAGCAGAAATGAAGCGGGTGTTTGACGCCGCTATCGACGGCGCGTTCGATGCGAATTTCGGGCAAAAGGCGGACCCGAACCGGGTCAACAGCGTCGCCTCGGTCCACATGCTGGCGCTGGCGGTGCTGAATGACCTTTACGGTATCGAAACCCGCGAATATTATCACGAGGACCCCTACCGCTATGTTCGCGCCAACCTCGCAGTCAGCCGCCTGTTGGGGGTGAACAAGTTCTACATCACCTGGGCGCTGTATGCTTGGTCCTGCGAGCCGCTGGGCCAGACCATGATGTACCCGGACAAATACCCGCCGGGCGCCGACCCCGATAACATGCTGATCAACAAAGACAATTGGCGCGATTTGAAGACGCCGGATTTCACCTCCGGGGTGCCGCTGGCGATCACCAAAATCCTGCGGGTGCACGAGGAGCTGACCGGCCTGCCGCCGCTGCTGCAGATCACCGCGCCCTACAGCCTGGCCGCCGACATCTATGGGCAAGAGCCGCTGCTGGGCGACGTGGTGAACGACCCGGACGAGGTGAACGCGCTGCTGGACCATCTGGGCGACGTGGTTCTGGGTCCGTGGATGGACCACCATATCGCCACTTTCCCGAACGGCTGGGTCGAGCTGTCGGACGCCTCCGGCTCGCCCTTCTTCATCGGTCCCGAAAACTGCAAGAACATGTCGATCCGTTCGATCCGCCACATGCTGCGGGACAAGCCCTATGCGGACCGGGTGTTCGACAACAACTACCGCGGCGACCATGTGACGCTGGCCAGGAAGAAAGTCCGCCGCTCCCGCCGCCGCGGCGGCACCGAGGCGAGCGCTGCAGCAACGCCTGAGCTGGCGCCCTCGGAAAACCCGGCACTGCTGGCACTGACCGAAGCCAAGGTCAGCGCGAACCCGGTTTTCATCATGCGGCTGGCTGCGGATAAGGTGGATATTTCGTTCTACGAACAGGAGGCGATTGCCCGCAACATGCCGCTGACCTCGGGCATCGGCTCACCCGAAATCGACCGCAACAGCATCGAGGATCTGGACGCTACCAAGGCCGAAACCCGCGAGATGGCGCGCTCTCACGTGGCGGCAATCCGCAACGTCTGCGCCCATGTGGACCTGCCCGAGGACAACTACGTCAGCCAGGCCTGGCCGAGCCATATCTATTTCGAGGACGTCAACCTGCACACGCAGTTCGACTTGGTCGAGATCATTCTGGAAGAGGTTTATGGCGCCGGCCCGATCCAGCGCAAGGATTGAGAGCATCACGCCCTACCGGGGCTCATCAGCCGGAATTCTGCGAGAATTCCGGCCAGGAAAAATCGATTTTTCCTGGCCGTTCTCCGCTGCCGGAAAATGGCAACGGCCTCCACCGGAGCTCAGAGGCGTCAGCGTGGCGGCGGATCTTTTCCGTCGCGTATTTAGGCCGCCGGTTTCATCGGCTGGCCGGCCGCATAGGTCTGGGCGATGGAGCGGTCATCGCCCAGGGTCTGCAGGATGAACAATTCCTCCGACAGGGTCTCGGCCCGCTGCATCCGCAGATCCATCGCCGGAGTGGCGCGGGAGTCCAGCACCACGATATCGGCTTCGGTCCCCGCTTCCAGCGTGCCGATCTTGTCTGTCAGCCCCAGCGCCACCGCGTTGCCGCGGGTGATCCAGTGGAAGGCGCGCAAGGGGTGCAGCTTCTGGTTCTGCAGCTGCAGAACCTTGTAGCCCTCGTTCAGCGTCTGCAGCATCGAATAGCTGGTGCCGGCGCCGATGTCGGTGGCAATGGCATTGGTGATGCCGCGGCCGCGCAGGCCTGCATCGTCAAACAGCCCGCTGCCCAGAAACAGGTTCGAGGTCGGGCAGAACACCGGCTTGGCCTTGGTCTCCGCCAGCGCGTCGATCTCGCGCGGCTGCAGGTGGATCGAATGGCCCAGCAGCATCTTTTCGGTCAGCAGCCCATAGGACTGATAGACATCCAGATAATCCCGCGCCTGCGGGTACAGCTCGGCGGTAAAGGCGATCTCGTCGTGGTTTTCCGACAGGTGGGTCTGCACGTAGCAGTCCGGGTGCTCCTTCACCAGCGCGCCCGCCATTTCCATCTGACCGGGGGTGGAGGTGATGGCAAACCGCGGCGTGATCGCATACATTCCGCGGCCCTTGCCGTGGTATTTCGCGATCAGCTCCTTGGTGTCGTCATAGCCGCTGACCGGGGTATCCAGCAGACCCTCCGGCGCGTTGCGGTCCATCAGCACCTTGCCGCCGATCATCCGCATGTTGCGGCGCGCGGCCTCGTCGAAATAGGCCTCGGCTGAGGTCTTGTGGACCGAACAATAGGCCACCGCAGTGGTGGTGCCGTGGCTGGTCAAGAGGTCAAAGAAGTGCCCCGCCATCTCGGCGCTGTGGCCTGCATCGGCAAACCGGACCTCCTCCGGGAAGGTATAATTGTTCAGCCATTCCAAGAGCTGCGAACCCCAGGACGCGATCACCTGCACCTGCGGGAAATGCAGGTGGGTGTCGATGAAGCCGGCCATCAGGATGTTCGGGCGGTGGTCGATCACGTCCGCCTCTGCGGCCTGCGCGGCGAGCGCATCGTAGCTGCCCTTGGCCAGGATCATGCCGTCCGCCACCAGCAGCGCGCCGTCCTCGATGAACTCATAGGCGCTGGTGTCTTCGGGGTCTTGCGGCTCGGCGGTGAAGGTCAGCACCCGCCCGCGCAGCAGCGTCTGTTTCGATGTCATGGTCTTATGTGTCCTTGATTGCAGTCAGGGGACGCGATGCCCCCTGACCCTTGTCATTTGGGATTATTCGCCCGCCGGCAGATGCGGCACATGGGGCTTGGCAGCGTCGTCCCCGGCTTCCTCATGTTCATCCGCCTTGTAGAAGATCGGGTAGATGAACAGGAAGGCAGCTGCGATCAGGTAGCCCATCGCGACACCGCTGAACTCCGGCCAATGCAGGCTGGCAGAGTGGATCACGCCGACCAGCGACATCACCGCCGCCGCCAGGGCAAAGCCGCCCGCGTTGCGGAAGTCGCCGTCAATCACGCTAGCCACAATGGCGCCCCAGATCAGGCCGGTCAGGATCGCGCCCTGGCTGAGGGCCAGATGGCCTTCGTAATGCGCGCCCTGCTGCAGAAGGGCCGCGGTCAGCTCAGGATCGCCCAGCTGCGCCATGCCGGTGGCACCCAATGCGCCCAGAGCACCCGCCAGTGCGCCCCATTTGATCACCAGAAAGGCAGAGACATGCGGCATCATCGCAATGGTCACCGCGGCGATATGGTCGGTCTTCACCGAATGCGCGGTATTGGTCACCAGGCTGAGGGCCACGAACACCAGCACCGGCGCGGCAGCGGCCACGGGGATCAGGTTGTTGAGGAACGCCAGCAGGCCAAAGAAGGCAGCAAAGGGGATCACCAGGCCAACGCCGATGATATAGCCCGAGCGCGCGCCCATCCGCTTGTACGCCGGGTGGCCGATATAGGCGGTGGTCGGGAACGGCGAGCCGAAGACCGCACCGATCATGGTGCCAACGCCATCGGTCACTTGGCACAGGCCGACCGGGTAGTGGTCGCCCGCCGCTTCGGCGCTTTCGACGTTGTTCATGGTCTCAATAAAGTTGTAGATCTGCACCGGCACCAGAACCAGGAACAGCTCCGGGTTGGCAAACAGATGCTGGATACCGGCAATCAGGTCACCGAAATACGGGATCGGCAGGTAGACACCGACACCCTCGAAGGAGACCGAGGCCTCGCCCATGCCAAGCGCCACAACAGTGCCGACGATCAGCGCCAACAGGCCCGCCGGAATGTTGAACGGCAGCCGGTGGCGGCCCACCAGGCCCCACAGGATGATGATCATCGAGGCAAAGCCGATGAACGGGTTTTCAAAGATCGTTGCCAGCGGCACAGTGCCGATGAACACCAGCGCGATACCGCACAGTGTGCCCAGCATGCCGGCCCGCGGGGTCACCCGTTTCAGCCACGGACCGACGATGGCGCCAAGGCCGGCAACGATACCGCCCATGAAGCCCGCGCCAATGCCCACCTGCCAGGCCAGCATGGCGTCATTGGTGGACCAGTAGATCGGCCCAATCACCCCGAACAGGTAGACAAACATCACCGGGGTCGAGATGCCATAAGGCAGCGCGGTCACGTCGCGGCCCTGTTTCTCGGCGAAATGCTTGGCCATCCAGGTGTAGACCGCGATCCCGGCCAGGATCGCCACCGCAGCACCCGGCACGATGCGGCCGAACACAATGTCCGCCGGCATGTTGAACACAAACTGACAGATGCCCGAAAGCACAATCAGGTTGATCAGGTTGTCGGTGAACAGCGCCCAGAATGCACTGAAGTCATTCCGCGCGAACAGTTTGTACGTATAGCTCCGCCCTGTGGTCATGGCGGCCTCCTCCTATCAGAGGACGCAGTCCTTAACGGCTGATCATCCCAGCCGTGTCTCCCTCTGCGTCCGGTTGCTTGCCCGTTTCAGGCAGGTCTGTGCTCCTTGCGGGAGCGGACGCGGCAGTTTCAGAGGTCAAATCAGCGATCACTTCTGCGGCCACGAAGGCCGCGATGACGCTGGGCCGCTTGTCGCGGCTGCCGCCTGCCCCGATGGGGCAGATGAGACGGTCGGTTCCCAGACCGTCGCAATGGTCCCGGCACCAGCGGCGGAACTTCTCCCGCTTGGTGGCCGATCCGATCAGGCCGACATAGCCCGCATCGCCGTGCTGCAACGCAGCGGAGGCAAGCAGGAAGTCGAGCGCATGATCGTGGGTGAGAACGACAAAGGCGCTGCCCGCAGGCGCGGCGGCGATATCGATCTCGGGAATGGCGCTTTGGCGGATTTCCACATCCGCCTGGCACAAGGCCAGTTCTTCGGCGCGCTGGTCAATCAGGATGCAGCGCACCGGCATATGCTGGAACAGATCCGCCAGGGCCCGGCCCACATGGCCTGCACCCATCACATAGACATGCGGCAGCGCCTGTGCTTCGGCCCGGGTTTTGGCAATCGCGTTCTCGCGGTCGGCCTGACGCATCTGCGCCAGCGACATTTCCACCCGGCCGCCGCAGCACTGGCCGATCTCCGGCCCCAGCGGCACGTCCAGCGTGTCGCTGATCACGTGCTGTTTCAGCATCCGCCGGGCGTGGTCGATGGCGATGTATTCCAGCTGGCCGCCGCCAATGGTGCCCCACAACCCTTCTGCCGCCACAAACATGCAGGTGCCGGCTTCGCGCGGGGAGGACCCGCGGACGCGGGTCAGCACGACCTGCACCACATGTTTGTGGCTGGTCAGAAAGTCCTGGAGGGAGAGGCGGCGGGCCATGGCTCAGCCCTGCCCTTTGAGGGTTTCGATCGCCATCAGCACGCGTTCCGGCGTGGCCGGCGCATCAAGACGCGGGCAGACTTGGTAATCCGCGGTGCTGGCGACAGCCATCGACAGCGCCTCGAACACCGAGATGCCCAGCATAAAGGGCGGCTCGCCCACAGCCTTGGACCGCTTGATGGTGCGCTTCTTGTTCACCGACCATTGGGCCAGCTGGGTGTTGAAGATGCGCGGCCGGTCAGAGGCCAGCGGGATCTTGTAGGTCGAGGGCGCATGGGTGCGCAGGCGGCCCTCGCCGTCCCACCACAGCTCCTCGGTGGTCAGCCAGCCCATGCCCTGGATGAAGGCGCCCTCAACCTGGCCCTTGTCCAGCACCGGGTTCAGCGAGCGCCCCACGTCATGCAGGATGTCGGTGCGCTCCACCCGGTATTCGCCGGTCAGCGTATCGACAGAGACCTCCGAGCAGGATGCGCCATAGGCGTAGTAGAAGAACGGCTGCCCCTTGCCCGCCGCGCGGTCCCAATGGATTTCCGGCGTTTTGTAGAACCCCGCCGCCGACAGGTGGACGCGGGCCATATAGGCCGCCTTCACCAGCGTATCAAAGGGGATCTCTTCGCTGCCAACGCGCACGCGGTTGGGCAGGAATTCGACGTCTTCTTCAGACACTTTCCACTTCTCAGCGGCAAATTTCTTCAGCCGCGCAATGATCTGCTCCGCCGCATCCAGCGCCGCCATGCCGTTGAGGTCCGACCCGGACGAGGCCGCGGTGGCAGAGGTGTTCGGCACTTTCTCGGTGGTGGTCTTGGTGATCTTGATACGTTCAAAGTCCACCTGGAAGGCATCGGCCACAACCTGCGCCACCTTGGTGTTGAGGCCCTGCCCCATCTCGGTGCCGCCGTGGTTCAGGTGGATCGAGCCGTCATTGTAGACATGGATCAAGGAGCCCGCCTGATTGTACCAGGTCGCGGTGAAGGAGATGCCGAATTTCACCGGCGTCAGGGCAATGCCCTTTTTGATGATCTTCGACTCCTTGTTAAAGGCGATGATCTCTTCCCGGCGCTTGCGGTATTCTGCGTTCTCCTCCAGTTCCCCGATCAGCCGGTCGAGGATATTGTCCTCCACCTTCTGATGGTAGGGCGTCAGGTCGCGGCCCTCTTCGCCATAGAAATTGGCCTTGCGCACATCCAGCGGGTCCTTGCCCAGGGCATAGGCGATCTCTTCGATCATCCGTTCCGCCGCAACCACACCCTGCGGGCCGCCAAAGCCGCGGAAGGCGGTGTTAGAGACGGTGTTGGTCTTCATGGGTCTGCTTTTCAGCAGCACGTTCGGGTAGAAATAGGCGTTATCCGCATGGAAAAGCGCCCGGTCGGTGACCGGTCCGGACAGGTCCGAGGAATAGCCGCAGCGCGCGGCAAAGCTGCCCTCAACCGCCTGGATGCGGCCCGCGTCGTCAAAGGCCACGTCATAGTCGATCACGAAATCATGGCGCTTGCCGGTGGCGGTCATGTCCTGATCGCGGTCGGGGCGGATCTTTACGGGTCTGTTGTGTTTCTTTGCGGCAATTGCTGCCACCGCGCAGAACAGGTTCATCTGGCTTTCCTTGCCGCCAAAGCCGCCGCCCATGCGGCGCACGTTGACGGTGACCGCGTTGTTCGCCACGCCCAGAACATGCGCCACCATATGCTGCGCCTCGCTGGGGTGCTGGGTGGAACAATGCACGGTGACATCCTCATCCTCGCCGGGGATGGCAAAGGCGATGTGGCCCTCCAGATACATGTGGTCCTGGCCGCCGACGGTCATCTGCGCCTGGATGCGGTGGGGGGCGCCCTTGCGGCCCGCCTCCACATCGCCGCGCTCCAGCTTCAGCGGGTCGGTGATCATCGGATAGCCGGCCTCCTGCGCCTGGACCGGGTCCAACGCGTGCGGCAGCACTTCGTAATCCACCTGCGCCAGCTCCGCCGCACGGCGGGCCGCGTCGCGGGTCTCGGCGATCACCGCAAACATCGGCTGGCCGTGGAATTCGATCTTGTCGGTCGGGAAAACCGGCTCGTCATGTTTGCCGGTGGGGCTGATGTCGTTCACGCCGGGCACATCTTCGGCGGTCAGCACATCCACCACGCCGGGGGCGTTGCGCACGGCGCTGAGGTCGATGCCCTTTATATTGGCATGCGCCACGGTGGACACACCCAGATAGGCGTGCAGCGTGCCATAGGGTTCGGCGATATCGTCGGTGTACTCGGCGCGGCCGGTGACATGCTTGATCGCGCTGTCATGCTGGCGGTCATGGTGCACGGCGCCGCTGATGGTCTGATGGTCTTTCATCTCAAATCCTCCTCAAGCGACGGCCAGCCGGACAGCACCGGCGGTTCCCGCATCATGTTCCAGATAGAAGCGGCGCAGCAGGTTACTGGCCGACAGCGCGCGGTAATCGGCAGAGGCCCGCCAGTCGCTCAGCGGGGTGAAGTCCTGCTTCACCGCTTCCGCTGCCGCGTCAAACGCGGCCTCGCCCCAGGGCTGGCCAACCAGTGCGGCCTCGGCACCTGCGGCGCGCTTGGGCGTTGCCGCCATGCCGCCGAATGCGATGCGGGCAGAAGTGATCACGCCGTCCTTCACGGTGACGCTGACCCCGGCGGCAACCGAGGAGATATCCTCGTCCCGCCGCTTGGAGATCTTGTAGGCGGCATCAATCTGGCCCGCCGCAGGCCGCGGGATGCGGATCGAGGCCACAAAGTCGCCCGGCTCCCGGTCCTGCTTGCCGTAGTCGATAAAGAAACCCTCCAGCGGCAGGGTGCGCGAACCGCCCTGCTTCTGCAGCGTCACCTCAGCACCCAGCGAAATCAGCACCGGCGGCGTGTCCCCGATGGGCGAGCCATTGGCGATATTGCCACCGATGGTCCCCATGTTTCGCACCTGCCAGCCGGCGATGCGGTCCCAGTATGCACTCAGATGCGGGAAGGCATCGCGGATTGCCGCTTCGCTCTCGGTATAGGTGACACCGGCGCCGATGGTGAGCGCATCATCCGCCAGCTCAACCGTCTTCAGGTCCTCCAAGTGGGCGACAAACACAACTGGCGAGATCGGCTTCATGAATTTGGTGACCCACAGGCCCACATCGGTGGAGCCTGCCACGATGGTCGCCTCGGGGTACTCTGCCAGCACCTGCGCCAGATCCGCCGCATCCAGTGGCAGGATCGCGCGGTCGTCCTCGGGGCCGGTCACTACGCGGGCCTGCGGCTGGATCGCCTTCAGCTTGGCGGTCAGGCTGTCGCGCTCGGTGGTCAGGTAATCATTGGTGGGGGTGCCGTACTGGTTCACCGCAAGTGCTGCCTTCACAATCGGCTCATAGCCGGTGCAGCGGCAGAGGTTGCCCTGAACGGCGGTTTCCACCTCAGCCTCATTCGGCTGCGGGTTTTCCATCCACAGTGCGTACAGTGACATCACAAAACCGGGGGTGCAAAAGCCGCACTGGCTGCCGTGGTATTCCACCATCGCCTGCTGCACCGGGTGCAGACGGCCTTTGGGGCCAGACAGATGTTCGACCGTCACTACATGGCAGCCGTTCAGTGACGCTAGGAAACGAATGCAGGCGTTGATCGCCTCATAGCGCAGAGCGCCGCCCTGCAGACGGCCCACCAGCACGGTGCAGGCGCCGCAGTCGCCCTCGGCGCAGCCTTCCTTGGTGCCGGTCAGGCGTTGCTCCAGCCGCAGAAAATCCAACAGGGTGGTGGTCGCCTTCACGTCGTCCAGCACAATGTCCTTGCCGTTCAGAAGAAAGCGGATGTCGGTTTGATGTGTCATCTGGCCTCCGGAATGTCTGTGGGCCGTGCTGGCCCGCTTATGTCTTTTTTACCTTGTCTGACTGCCACGGTTAATGGGCGCAATCGCGAAAGGCTTTCAACACCCTGTTGAAAATGATTAGGCTAAAGGATGCCGGAACCGGCGTTTCTGCTGCCTGATACCCTGATGGGCAAGCGGCAAATGCCCCCGTAAAGGTCTGTGAACCATGTCTTATCTGGAATCCCTGCGGGTCTTTACCCGAGTCGTCGAACTGGGCAGCATTACCTCGGGCGGGCGTGACCTGCGGCTGACTCCCGCCGTGGCAAGCAAGCGGATCAAGGAGCTTGAAAAGCATCTTGGCGTGCGGTTGTTCAACCGCACCACGAGATCGCTGACCCCGACCGAGGCCGGACAGCTGTTTTACGCCGAGGCCAAGAAGGTTCTCGAATCGATTGAGGACGCCGAAGCGGTGGTTTCGCAGTTCTCCGCAGCGCCGCGCGGGGTGATCCGGGTGACCGCGCCCTTGGGCGTCGGCCGCCGCATCATCGCACCGCTGGTGCCGGGTTTCGTCGAGGACTACCCGGCCACCGAAATCCGCATGCGGATGTCTGACCGCAAGGTCGATATACTGGCCGACGGGCTGGATGTGGCGTTCTTTATCGGCACCCCGCACGACTCGACCCTGAAGATGCGCAAGATTGCCGATTGCGCCCGGGTGCTGTGTGCCGCGCCGGCCTATCTGGAGCGCCACGGCACCCCGCAGCTCCCGGAGGATCTGCTGACCGGCCACAATTGCCTGCTGCTGCGCTACCCGCGCTCGCCCGAATATTACTGGACGCTGTCGACGCCAGAGGGGCCGCGCAAGCTGGAAGTGTCGGGTAAATACGATGCCGATGACAGCGATGTGCTGACTGCGTGGGCGCTGGACGGGCGCGGCGTCGTCAACAAGCCGCGGTTTGATGTGGCCGCGCATCTTCGCAGCGGCGCGCTGGTGGAAGTTTTGCCGGACACACCGCCAGAGCCGACGATCTTCGGCTGCCTTTACCCGCACAGGAAACTGCAGGATCCCAAGATCCGCCTGTTCGTGGATTACGCTGTGAAACACGGGCTGGCAGCCTTCCGGCGCAGCGACGCGGGCGGATAGGCGCCAAAGAAAAAGGCGGGCACCGCTGCCCGCCTCTCAATAGCGAGGGTTCTCGCGTTAGCAGCGGTGCGGATTTTCCTCGCAGTAAACCAGGTTGGCCGCAGCCCCGACAGCAGCACCTGTCACCAGGTTTGCGTCCAGCACAGCAGCACCAGCAGCGCCGGCGCCGGCGCCATAGACCAGCCGCTCGCCGGTGGTGTCACCGCAGGCCGCAAGTGTGGTGCAAAGTGCAAATCCGATAGCGATAGTTTTCCCAAACATCGTGTTACCTCCTTCAACGTCCAAACCCCGCAGTTCTGCCGCGGTCCCAAACGGCCAGTCCCCGGCTTGTGCTGCCGGGCGAAGGGTGCCCGAAAGGGATTGGCACTGTGGTTGAACAGGCCGGAAGGCCCCGGAGATCCGGCGCAAGTGGGCGCACCCTGTGCCAGTATAACACACGGCAGGGCTGTTTGGTTCCATCGCCGTGCTGCATGGGCGGTGCACGGGGGGTGCACGGATGGTGCCGGACGAAAAATGGCCCCGCCTTGGGGGCGGGGCCATTGGTTAGGTCCGGTGCTTTTGCGTCAGTTCGCAGCCAGCGTCAGCGGCAGGTCCTTGGAGGCGCTGCCGTACCAGCGGCGGATCAGGGCGCGCTCCTCGTCCTCCATGTAGGTCACATTGGCAGGCGGCATTGCATGGGTGGCACCGGCCTGGAGGTAGATTTCCTTGGCGTATTTCGCCACATCGGCCGGGGTTTCCAGCAGCACGTTTTTGGGCGCGCGGCGGATGCCGTCATAGTAGGGCTCCCGCGCGTGGCACATGGCGCAGCGGCCCGGCACCACATTCATCACATCGTCGAAATGCTGATTGCTGGCAAAGACTTGCTCGCTTTTGTTCAGCTCCCGCGCCTCGGACTCTTCATAGGTGTCCTGCTGCAGGGGTGCCTGGCTCAGGATCATGATGCCGATGAACAGGATCGCGGTTACAGGCCAGGTCCAGGTCGGGTTGCTGGTGCCCGCGTGGTTGCTGTTGAAGTAGTGACGGATGGTCACGCCCATCAGAAACACCAGTGCAGCGATCAGCCAGTTGTACTCGGTGGCAAAGGCCAACGGGTAGTGGTTGGACAGCATCAGGAACACAACCGGCAGCGTCAGGTAGTTGTTGTGGGTTGAGCGCAGCTTGGCGATCTTGCCGTATTTCGCATCCGGCGTGCGGCCCTCCTGAAGGTCTTTCACCACGATGCGCTGGTTCGGCATGATGATGAAAAAAACGTTTGCGGTCATGATGGTAGCCGTAAAGGCGCCCAGGTGTAGCATCACCGCGCGGCCGGTGAAGATCTGGTTGTAGCCCCAGCCCATCGCGACCAGCAGCACAAACAGCAGCACCATCAGGAAGGTCGGCTTTTCCCCCAAGGGCGATTTGCACAGGAAGTCATAGATGATCCAGCCGATGGTCAGCGACGCGCCGGAAATCAGAATGCCCTGCCACAGCGCCAGATCGGCCTTGCTGGCATCGATCAGGTACAGCTCCCCGCCGGCCCAGTAGACGATCATCAACAGGCCCGCCCCCGACAGCCAGGTGGCGTAGCTTTCCCATTTGAACCAGATCAGATGCTCCGGCATGTTCTCCGGCGCCACCAAGTATTTCTGGATGTGATAAAAACCGCCGCCATGGACCTGCCATTCCTCGCCATGCGCGCCGACCGGCAGATGCGGAACCTTCCGCAAGCCAAGGTCCAGCGCGACGAAGTAGAAGGACGACCCGATCCAGGCAATGGCGGTGATGACGTGAAGCCAGCGGACCGCAAAGCCCAGCCAGTCCCACATGATCACTAGCTCTTCCATTGTTCTCTCCTCATAAGCTTTGACCCGAGACTAGAGTATGCCGCTATTTTCATGTATTAGGTAAAAAACCCAAGCTGTTTCAAAATAACACAAAGAATACTTGATTGGCCTATCTCGACAACATCCGTACCTTTGTCCGTGTCTACGAACTTGGCAACATGTCCGCCGCAGCGCGCGACATGCGGATTTCAGCGGCGGTGGCGTCGTCGCGGATTTCGCAGCTGGAGGATCACCTGAACGTGCGGCTGTTCCAGCGCACGACGCGGCTGCTCAACCCGACCGAACAGGGCAACCTGTTCTATCACGGTGCGGTCAAGATCCTGGAGGCGGTGGACGAGGCCGAAGCCGATATCAGCAACGTGACGCAAACCCCGCGCGGCACGCTGTATGTGGCGGCGCCTTTGGGGCTGGGGCAGCGGCTGATCGCGCCGGCGGTGCCGAAGTTCAACGAGGCGTATCCGCTGATCTCGATCAGGCTGCGGCTGTCGGACCGCAAGCTGGATCTAGCCGCTGAGGGATTGGATGCCGCGTTTTTCCTCGGTGTGCCGGAGGATTCGAACCTGCGGATCCGCAAGATTGCCGATTGTGCCCGGGTGCTGTGTGCCTCACCGGATTACATCAGGCAACGCGGCCAGCCCGCCAGCAGCGACGAGCTGAAGACCCTCGCGCATGATTGCTTGAACCTGCGCTATCCTGGAGCGCCGGAGTTCCAATGGCCGCTGCGCAGCCAGGACGGGGTCAAGCGGGTGACCGTCACCGGGCCGTTTGAGTCAGACCATGGCGACGTGCTGACCAATTGGGCGCTGGACGGGCATGGGATCATTCTGAAGCCGGTGTTTGAAATCTCTGAACACCTTGCCTCAGGCCGGCTGGTGCCGGTGCTGCCAGAGGAGCCGCCGATCCCGATCCAGATGGCTTGCCTCTATGTCCACCGTCGCCATCAGGACCCCAAGGTGCGGCTGTTCATGGATTTCATGGTGGATCACATCCTGGCTTCCCTGCCTTCGGAATAAAAAAGCCCGCCCCAGTGTCCTGGGACGGGAACCGCCGGCTGATGCCAAGCGGGAGGAGAGGTAGGTCAGCTGCCACGATAGGTGGAATAGCCGTAGGGCGACAGCAAGAGCGGCACGTGATAGTGGCTGTCTGCTTCGCTGATGCCGAAACGCAGCGGCACCTCGTCCAGAAACAACGGGTCCGCGCCGGCCTGACCGGTGGCCCGCAGATAGCCGCCGGCGTGGAAAACCAGCTCATAGGTGCCGGTGGCGAATTCACCTGCCGGCAGGATCTGTTCATCAGTGCGCCCGTCGTCATTGGTGGTCAGGCTGCGCAGATGGATGCGCTCGCCGCTTTCGATCCGGTAGAGATCGATTTTCAGCCCTTCCGCCGGGCAGCCGCGGGCGGTGTCCAGCACATGGGTGGTCAGAAATCCGGTCATCCCAGCCTCCATTCAATTCTGTTGCCCTAAGGTATGCGCTGTTCAGCCCGGTGCATACAGAAGGAAGAGTCAAAAAGTTCTTTCAAAAATATACTGAAAGCTGAAGGGGATTATCTGTTCTATACATATTAAAAAGACAGGAGACCTGACGTGACGCGCTATCCCCGTGACTTGCGCGGATACGGTGCTGCCGCACCTGACCCGCAGTGGCCCAATGGGGCCAAGACCGCCGTGCAATTTGTTCTGAACTATGAAGAAGGCGGTGAGAATTGCATCCTGCATGGGGATGCGGCCTCTGAAGCCTTTTTGTCCGACATTCCCGGTGCCGCCCAATGGCCCGGCCAGCGCCATTGGAACATGGAATCGGTCTATGAATACGGATCGCGCGCCGGCTTCTGGCGGCTGCACCGGCTGTTCACTGGCGCCGGCATTCCGCTGACCATCTATGGCGTCGCCACTGCGCTGGCCCGCTCGCCCGAACAGGTGCAGGCGATGAAGGACGCAGAGTGGGAGATCGCCAGCCACGGGTTGAAATGGGTCGAGCATAAGGACATGGCCGAGGACGAAGAACGCGCCGCAATTGCCGAGGCGGTGCGTCTGCACACTGAGGTCACCGGCGACCGCCCGCGCGGCTGGTACACCGGGCGCTGCAGCGCCAACACCGTGCGGCTGGTGGCCGAGGAAGGCGGTTTCGATTATATCTCAGACACTTACGACGACGACCTGCCCTATTGGCTGGAGACCGGCGGACGCGATCAGCTGATCATCCCCTATACGCTGGAAGCCAATGACATGCGCTTCGCCAATTCACCCGGCTGGATCACCGGCGAGCATTTCTTTCAGTACCTGAAAGACGCCTTCGACGTGATCTATGCGGAGGGAGAGGCCGGTGCGCCGAAGATGATGACCATCGGTCTGCATTGCCGCTTGATCGGCCGACCGGGCAAGATTGCCGGTCTCAAGCGCTTCATCGAGTATATCCAGGGCTTCGAGGGCGTCTGGTGCCCGCGCCGGATCGACATTGCCGAGCATTGGGCAGAGACCAATCCGCCGGTCCAGCGCGAGCGTCCCAGCCGGATGGACCGCGATAGCTTTGTCGCCAAGTTCGGTTCGATCTTCGAGCATTCCCCCTGGATCGCCGACCGTGCCTTTGATCTGGAACTGGGTCCTGCGCATGACTGCGCTGCCGGCGTGCATAACGCGCTGTGCCGGATCTTCCGCACCGCTTCCGAGGAAGAGCGCCTGGGCGTACTGACCGCGCACCCGGATCTGGCAGGTAAACTGGCTGCCGCCGGGCGTCTGACCGCCGAGAGCACCTCGGAACAGTCCAGCGCCGGCCTTGATATGCTGACGGATGACGAGCGCGAAAGCTTTACCCGGCTCAACACCGAATATGTGGAGAAGCACGGCTTTCCCTTCATCATCGCGGTGCGCGACCACAACAAGGCATCGATCACGGAGGCGTTTCACCGCCGGATCCATAACGACAGGGAAACCGAGTTCGACGAGGCCTGCCGCCAGGTCGAGCGCATCGCTCAGTTCCGCCTGCAGGACCTGCTGCCATGAGCCGGCTGCTGACCGCCGCGCCGCTGACTGCGGAGGCCTTTGCCCGCTATGGCGATGTGATGGAGGTTTCTGGCGCACCTGACAAGCTGATCAATCAGGGCATGTGCGGCCGTCATCACGACCGCGCCCGCCTGGATTTCGGCGAGGGCGGCCGGGCAGGCATCAGCCTGTTCGACGCCCGGGCCCGCCACCTGCCGCACAAGGTGGACATGGTGGAGCGCCACCCCGACGGCAGCCAGGCCTTTGTGCCGGTCAGCGGCGTGCCGATGCTGGTGGTGGTGGCTGAAGATGCCGGCGGCATCCCGGTCGGGCTGAAAGCCTTTATCAGCCAGCCGGGCCAGTCCATCAACCTGCACCGGGGCACCTGGCACGGGGTGCTCGCCCCGCTGGGCGCACCCGGGCAATACATCGTGGTCGACCGCATCGGACAGACCCCGAACCTGGAAGAACACTGGTTCCAGAACCCATACACCGTGGTTTCAGACTAACGACTCACCCCGAAGCCGCCAAAAAAACAAAAGAAGCGGCAAGATCCCCATGACCGACAGGAGAAGACATGGCTGATACTTCCATTGGGACGCCGGCACAGCTGCGCGACCCGAATTACACCCCGCCTTTGCACAAGGCGATCCCGCTGGGCATCCAGCATGTGCTGGCGATGTTCGTCTCGAACGTGACGCCCGCGATCATCGTTGCCGGCGCCGCCGGTTTCGGCTTCGGCTCCAACTCGCCGGATTTCCCAGAGCTGCTGTACCTGATCCAGATGTCGATGCTGTTTGCCGGCATTGCCACGCTGCTGCAGACCATCACCCTGGGTCCGGTCGGCTCGGCGCTGCCGATCGTGCAGGGTACCTCGTTCGCCTTCCTTCCGATCATGATCCCGCTGGTTGCGGGCAAGGGCGTGGACGGGCTGGCGGCACTGTTTACCGGCGTCATCGTGGGCGGCATTTTCCACGGAATGCTCGGCACGGTGATCGGCAGGATCCGCTTTGCCCTGCCGCCGCTGGTCACTGGCCTGGTGGTGACAATGATCGGTCTGGCGCTGGTCAAGGTCGGCATCCAGTATGCCGCCGGCGGGGTTCCGGCCATTGGCACGCCGGAATACGGCTCGCTGTTGAACTGGTCCGCCGCGCTGGTGGTGATCCTGGTGACCCTGGGGCTGAAGTTCTTCACCAAGGGGATGCTGTCGGTCTCGGCCGTGCTGCTGGGGCTGATCGTTGGCTACATCTATGCGTTGATGACCGGCATGCTGACGTTTGGCGCCATCTCCGGCTCCTGGTCGCAGGCCGCGGCCTTTGCCCTGCCGCAGCCGTTCAAATACGGCTTTGAGTTCTCCGCCGCGGCCATCATCGGCTTCTGCCTGATGAGCTTTGTCTCTGCGGTTGAAACCGTCGGCGACGTCTCTGGCGTGACCAAAGGCGGCGCGGGCCGCGAGGCCACCGAGGAGGAGATTGCCGGTGCGACCTACGCCGACGGTGTGGGCACCGCAGTGGCGGGCTTCTTCGGCGCTTTCCCGAACACCTCGTTCAGCCAGAACGTCGGCCTGATTGCGATGACCGGCGTGATGAGCCGCCATGTGGTGACTTGCGGCGCGATCTTCCTGATCGTCTGCGGTCTGGTGCCCAAGGTTGGCGCGGTGATCCGCACGGTGCCGATCGAGGTGCTGGGCGGCGGCGTGATCGTGATGTTCGGCATGGTGGTTGCGGCCGGCGTTTCGATGCTGTCGGACGTGGACTGGAACCGCCGCAACATGGTGATCTTTGCGATCTCCCTGTC
Source organism: Leisingera sp. F5 (assembly GCF_001593695.1). NCBI lineage: Bacteria > Pseudomonadati > Pseudomonadota > Alphaproteobacteria > Rhodobacterales > Roseobacteraceae > Leisingera > Leisingera sp. F5. The sequence continues at coordinate 27,124 of NZ_LUKH01000016.1, forward strand.
CATCGGCCTCGGTCTGCAGCTGGAGCCCGGCGCGTTGCAGCACATGCCGGACACCGCGCGCATCCTGCTGACCAGCGGCCTGCTGCCGGCGGCGCTGATTGCCATCGTGCTGAACCTGGTGCTGCCGCAGGAACTGGCAGGTGAGGCCACCGAAGAAGTCTCAGGCGGGATGAGGGGCCACGGCAAGGGTTCACTGCCGCAGGAGGATCGCGCCTGACGCAGGCACATGCGATGTATCGACAAGAGGAGCCGGTCCGCAAAGGGCCGGCTTTTTCGGTTTCAGCCGGTCAAGCCGTGCAGCACTGCCAACCCCGGCAGCCAGCCGGTGAAGATTCCGCACAAAAGCGTTGCTGGGGCGGTCAGCCGGGGGCTGCCGCGGTTGAGGGCAAGGTTCAGGAAATACAGGAACCAGAGCCCGGACCAGGCGGCCCAGCAACCGGCCAGCCAGATATCGAACAGACCATCCGCCTGCGCCAGCACCCGCAGCACCATGGGCGCGGCGGTCAGCGCCACAAAGCCGCTGAACCAGCCCAGCCCTGCGCCGCTGGAAGCAACTGCGCGGTTGTAGGCGACCCACAGGTAGGTGGTACCGAACAGCAGCGTCATGCCCGCGTCCAGCAGGTCCACTGGCTGCTGCGCCGCCAGCGCGATCAGCAGTACGGTGGCAAAGAACACCAGTGCTGCAACCGCGTTGATCAGGATGATCTCGCGGTCTTCGATCCGGCCCAGCTGCCAGATGCCGTTAAGGCACAGCACCACGCCGACCACCAGAAGGCTCAATCCCAGAAACATTTGTTCAGTCCCTCAACAAAAAACAGGAGAGAGGTACACCTCTCTCCTGCCCCTCCGCTATGCGGATATTTGCAGAATGTGTTTCTGGCCGGGGCTTAGAAATCCACCTCGATGGCGATGCCCTTTTCCACCGCCACTTCCACGACAGAGGCCGCGACGGCCAGATCCTGCAGGCCGACGCCGGTGCCGTCGAACAGGGTGATCTGGCCGTCCGAGGTGCGGCCCGGATTGGTGCCGTTGATCACCGCGCCGATCTGGGCCACGTCACCTTCCTGGATCAGGCCCTGCGCCACCGCATGCTGCGCCTCGCCGATTGAGATGGACTGAGCGACCTCGTCGGTGAACACGTCCGCAGCAACCAGCAGCTGGGGATCCACCTCTTGCTTGCCCTTGGTATCAGTGCCCATGCAGGCGACATGGGTGCCAGGGCTAACCTGGCCTGCCTTCAGGATCGCGTCGAAGGACGATGTGATCGAGACGATGACATCCGCCTCGCGCATACCGTCCAATTCGACCGCTTCAAACGGCAGCCCCGCGTCGTCGGCCACTTCCTGAAGGTTCGGCAGCATCTCCGGGTGAAGGTTCCAGCCGATGACCTTTTCGAAGTTGCGCTGTTCCAGTGCTGCGCGCAGCTGGAACTTGGCCTGGTGGCCAGCCCCGATCATGCCGATCACTTTGGCGTCTTTGCGGGCGAGATGCTTGATCGAGACCGAGGACGCCGCAGCGGTGCGCAGCGCGGTCAGCAGGTTGCCGCCCACCATCGCCTTCACCTTGCCGGTGTCCGGGTCGAACAGGAAGACGGTCGACTGGTGGTTGATCAGCCCACGCTTTTCCAGGTTGTTCGGCCAGTAGCCGCCGGCCTTGAGGCCCAGGGTCAGGCCCGCGCGGTCAAAGCCGCCCTTGAAGCCATAAAGCGCGTCCTCGTGGCCGATCGCCTCGCGCACCACGGGGAAGTTGTAGGCATCGCCAGAGGCCATGGCGGCAAAGACCTTCTCGACCGCGTCGAACGAGGCTTCGCGGGTCACCAGGTCCGCAATCGCCTTTTCCGGAACGATATACATGTCTGTTTCTCCTCAACAAAAAAGCCGGCGGAGGGCGGCATGCGCACCTCCGCCAGTTCGGGGATGGTTCGGTTAGTAGGCCTTGCCGCGGGCCGAGACCGGCCAGACGGTTTCTACCTTGCCGTTACGGACGCCGACGTACCAGTCATGCACGTTGGCGGTCGGGTCGCAGTGGCCGGGCACCAGGCGCAGCTTCTCGCCTACTTTCAGCACACCTTCGGGGTCGGCCACCACGCCATGCTCATCCGAGCATTTGATGTACTCCACGTCGTCGCGGCCAAAGATGAAGGGCAGGCCGCTGTCCACGGATTGCGCCTTGAGACCGGCATCCACGATGGCCTTGTCGGTCTTGGCGTGGCTCATCACCTGGGTGAACAGGAAGAAGGCGTTTTCCCACTCGCCCTGGTCGATCCGGTTGCCGTCCTTGTCCAGGATGCGGCCGTAGTCCGCGTCCATGAAGGCATAGGAGCCGCACTGCAGTTCGTTGTACACGCCGGAGTTTGATTCAAAGTAGTAGGAGCCAGTGCCGCCGCCGGAAACCAGTTCGCATTCGATGCCTTCGGCCTTGAGGCCCTCAACTGCATCGGCAACCTGCGCGATGGCGATGTCCAGCTTGGCCTTGCGGTCCTCATAGCTGTCCATGTGCTGCATTGCGCCCTGATAGGCCTGAATACCGGTGAACTTAAGGTTCTCTGCCGCGTTCAGCGCCTTGGCGATGTCCACAACGGCCTCGGTGGTGGTCACACCGCAGCGGCCTGCGCCGCAGTCGATCTCGATCAGGACTTCCAGCCCGGTGCCGTGCTTTTGCGCCGCCGCCGACAGATCCGCCACATTGTCGATATCATCGACGCAGACAATGGTGCGGGCGCCCAGCTTAGGCAGGCGGGCCAGACGGTCGATCTTCTGCGGATCGCGGACCTGGTTGGAGACCAGAATGTCCTTGATGCCGCCACGGGCGAAGACTTCGGCCTCGGAGACCTTCTGGCAGCAGACGCCAACCGCGCCGCCGAGTTCTTCCTGCAGCTTGGCCACGTCCACCGACTTGTGCATTTTGCCGTGCACCCGGTGGCGCATGCCGTGGGCCTTGGCGTAATCGCCCATCTTCTTGATGTTGCGCTCCAGCGCGTCCAGATCCAGCACCAGGCAGGGGGTCTGGATGTCGGCCTCATCCATGCCCGGCACGGCCGGGACGTCAAAGCCAACTTCGAGATCGTCAAATTTGGTCTGTGCGTTCATCGTTCTATTCCCCAGTTTAGCTGTTCATCCAAGGCAGCTTGTCGAGGTCGACATTGCCGCCGGTGACGATCAGGCCCACGCGTTTGCCCGCGAAGGCGTCTTTGTTTTTCAGAATGGTGGCGAGTGGAACCGCGCTGGACGGCTCCATCACAATGCGCAGGTGCTTCCAGATCAGCTTCATCGCATCGATGATTTCCGGGTCGGACGCAGTGTAGATCTCGCTCACGTGGTTGCTGACGAAGTGCCAGGTCAGATCCTTCAGCGGCACCAGCAGCCCGTCGGCGATGGTCTTGGGCGCATCATCAGCGATGATGTAACCTGCCTTGAAGCTGCGGTAGGCGTCGTCGGCCTGCTCCGGCTCCGCCGCGATTACCTGGGTTTCGGGCGCCAGCGTCGACAGCGTCAGGCAGGTGCCCGATATCATGCCGCCGCCGCCGATGGGGGCGACAACCATGTCAAGGCCATCGGTCTGCTCCACGAACTCCTTCGCACATGTCCCCTGCCCCGCGATGACCCGCGGGTCATTGTAGGGATGCACGAAATCGCCGCCGGTCTCGGCCTGCACCTTGGCAAAGGTCTCCTCTCGCGAGGAGGTCGAGGGCTCGCATTCAGTGATCCTGCCGCCGTACCGGCGCACGGTGTCCTTCTTGGCCTGCGGCGCGGTGCGCGGCATGACCACGTTGCAGGGAATGCCGCGCAGCATCGCCGCGTAGGACAGGCAGGAGGCATGGTTGCCCGAAGAATGCGTTGCCACACCTTTCGCGGCCTGCGCCTCATCCAGCCCGAACACCGCGTTGCTGGCGCCGCGCACCTTAAAGGCGCCCGGCTCCTGGAAGTTCTCGCACTTGAAGAACATCTGGCAGCCTGCCAGCTCATTCAGATAGGCGGAGGTGCGCACCGGCGTGCGGCGGATATGCGGCTGGATGCGCGCATGCGCGGCCAGCATGTCCTCGTAAGTCGGGATATACATAGCGGTATCCTTCATTAAGCGGCGGCCTTGGCGCTGTTGGTGGTGTTGCCGCGGTAGTAATCCTGTGCCGCTGCCACGCCGGAACCCAGCTGGATGTCCAGCCCCAGGTCGGCCATGACCATTTCAGCGGTCGCAATGCCTGACAGCGTCATCACGTCGGTCAGGCTGCCCAGGTGGCCGATGCGGAAGACTTTGCCCGCGACTTCACCCAGGCCGGTGCCAAAGGCGACGCCGTATTTCTCCGCCGCCAGGCTCACGAATTTGTTGGCGTCAAAGCCGTCCGGTGTGCGGATCGCGCTGACGCTGTCGGAATAGACGTCCGGCGACACGGCGCACAACTCCAGCCCCCAGGCCCGGACCGCGGCGCGAACACCCTCGGCAATCCGGTGGTGACGGGCAAAGACGTTCTCCAGCCCTTCGTCCAGCAGCATACCACAGGCCATGTTCAGACCATTCAGCAAACCGACAGAGGGCGTGTAGGGATAGGCGCTGTTGGCGTAACCGGCGGCCATGTCCTTGATGTCAAAGAAGGTGCGCGGCAGGGTCGCGGTCTCGGCAGCCTCCATCGCCTTGGGCGAGAAGCCGACGATGGCCAGGCCCGGCGGCAGCATGAAGCCTTTCTGCGAGCCGGTGACGGCAATATCGACGCCCCATTCATCCATCCGGAAGTCCATCGAAGCGATGGATGACACGCCGTCCACAAACAGCAGCGCCGGGTGGCCTGCCGCATCCAGCGCGCGGCGGACAGCGGAGATGTCGGATTTGACGCCGGTTGCGGTCTCGTTGTGGGTCGCCAGAACTGCCTTGATCTGGTGCGATGTGTCGGCGGTCAGGATTTCCTCGTAGCGGTCGGCGGGCAGGCCTTCGCCCCAAGGGGTTTCGACGACCTGAACGTCCAGACCGTGACGCTGGCACATGTCGATCCAGCGGTGGCTGAACATGCCGTTGCGCGCGGCCAGAATCTTGTCGCCTGCGTTCAAGGTGTTGGTGATCGCGGTTTCCCAGCCGCCGGTGCCGGTCGACGGAAACACAAAGATCTCGGCGGTTTCGCTTTTCAGAACCTCCTTCACGCCGGCCAGCGCCGGATGCAGGATCTGACCGAACAGCGGCGAGCGGTGGTCCAGCGTCGGCATGTCCACTGCCTTGCGCAGCGCTTCGGGCATATTGGTCGGACCGGGGATGAAAACCGGATTTTGAAAGCTCATGTCGTGCCCTCCTGTGGCGATTTCCTTCACTTTAAGGGGAAGCTGTCCACAGGGGAATTTTTTTGAAAAAAGCTTTCAAAAAACTTCGGAATGGAGAAATAATACATAAAAACAAATACTTTACTTTTTTCACTGTACAGAAGTGATTTTCAGTTTTATCCATAAACTGCTGCTTGAATTGCCAAGGAAGACCTGAAAATGCCCGAACCTCCGCGCCGCAAAGGCCGCCCCAAGAGCTTTGGTTCCGCCAGCCAGCCGACCACCATTCAGTCGCTCGACCGGGCGCTGGATGTGCTGGATGCGCTGGCCGGGGCCAGCGGCATGACGCTGACGGAACTCTCCACGGCGCTGGATCAATCGGCGGCCACCATGTACCGGGTGCTGACGACGCTGGAGGCGCGCCAGATTGTCGAGATGGAACCGCAATCCCAGACCTGGCACATCGGTGCCATGGCCTTCCGCCTCGGCTCCGCCTTCCTGCGCCGCTCCAGCGTGATTGAACGCGCCCGGCCTGTGATGCGGGAACTGATGGAAGCGACGGGCGAGACCTCTAACCTTGGCATCGAACGCGGCGGCGACGTGATGTTTGTGAGCCAGGTGGAAACCCATGAATCGATCCGCGCCTTCTTTCCGCCCGGCACCACCTCGCCGATGCACGCCTCCGGCATCGGCAAGGCGCTGCTCAGCTGTTTCGGCGAAGACCAGCTGGCCCGTTTCCTGCGCGGGCGGGTGCTGGAGCAATTCACTGCCAAGACACTGACCTCCCCCGAGGCCCTGCGCGGAGATCTGGAACAGATCCGCAGCCGCGGCTGGTCTTTCGATGACGAGGAAAAGGCGCCGGGCATGCGCTGCGTCGCAGCCCCGGTCTTTGGCATGCAGGGCGAGGTGCTGGCAGGGATTTCCATCTCCGGCCCCACCGCGCGGATGCCGGACGGCGGCATCAACGGCATCGGCACCCTGGTCAAGGACGCCGCACAGAAACTTTCGAATGGATTGGGCGCGCCCGCTGCGGAGGAAACCCCGCCCGGCTGACAGGCCGGGCAGCGCCCGGGCACATATCAGGGCCGGGCGCTCCCCCGCCGCTCAGCGCAGCGGGGCCAGCGGCATGTGCCGGTTGACGTCTTTATACAGCAGATAGCGGAATTTGCCCGGACCGCCCGCATAACAAGCCTGCGGGCAGAAGGCGCGCAGCCACATGTAGTCGCCGGCCTCGACCTCAACCCAGTCCTGGTTCAGACGGTAGACCGCCTTGCCTTCCAGCACATACAGCCCGTGTTCCATCACATGGGTTTCGGCAAAGGGGATCACCGCGCCCGGTTCAAAGGTGACGATGGTCACATGCATGTCGTGGCGCAGGTCACTGGGGTCTACAAAGCGGGTCGTCGCCCATTTCCCCTCGGTCTCCGGCATCGGGGTCGGGTCGGCGTGATTGTCACTGGTGACAAAAGCTTCCGGCGCATCCAGGCCCGCAACAGCTTGATAAGCCTTGCGGATCCAGTGGAACCGGACCGGCGCATCGCCAGTGTTGCGCAAGCTCCAATTGGCATGCGGCGGCAGGAAGGCATAGCCGCCCTCCTCCATTTCATGCGCAGTGCCATCAATGGTCAGGGTCATCGCACCTTGCACCACAAACAGCACCGCCTCGGTGCCGGGTTCGGTTTCGGGACGATCACTGCCGCCGCCGGGCTGAACCTCGGCGATATACTGCGAAAACGTTTCGGCAAATCCGGACAACGGGCGCGACAGCACCCAGAACCGTGCCTTGTCCCAAAACGGCAGCAGGCTCGTCACGATGTCACTCATCGTGCCTTTGGGGATCACCGCATAGGCTTCGGTGAACATCGCGCGGTCGGTCAGCAGCTGGGTCTGCGGCGGCAGCCCGCCTTCGGGTGCATAATAGGATCGTTTGGTCATGGGCTGCCTTTCCTGCTGAACTGCTGCCACTTTGATAACTGCCTGCGCCACGCAACCGAACTTAATTCCGTATCAAGAATGCTTGAAGGATTGTTTTGGTATTTTTGAAGACGCAGGCTGCCCTATCCGCCCCCGCCGATATCCTCCGGCGCGATGGACACGGTCTTGACCACTGCAAAGCACGCCACTCCCGCCTCCAGCCCCAAGGTCTGGGCAGAACGCCGGGTGACCCGGGCCAGCACCCGCCCGGCGGGCGTTTGCAGCGAGACCATGGCTCCAGGACCGCTGCCGGTGCGGACATGCTCAACCGTACCCGGGAGGATATTGAGCGCCGACAGGCCCTCGGGACGCTGCCCGGACAGGATCACCTCATGCGCCGAGATCCTGACCCGCACCACACTGCCCACAGCTTTTGCAATCTGCGGCAGGAACAGCGGTACACCGCCCGCATCGAGTTCTGTCAGCCCGTCGTTGTGATGACTGGCAACACGTGCCTCCAGCAGCGCCCCGGCGGCCCGAACCCCTGCGGGCATGACGGCAGAGTCGCCCAGAACCTCTGCTGCGGTTCCTTGCCGCTGCACCTTGCCGTCCTGCAGCACCACAACCGTGGTGGCCAGCCGTGCCACTTCCGCCGCAGAGTGGCTGACATAAAGCATCGGAATGCCGATCTCGTCGCGCAACCGCTCAAAATAGGGCAGGATTTCCGCCTTGCGCGCCTCATCCAATGCTGACAGCGGCTCATCCGCCAGGATCATCCGCGGCGCCGACAGCAGCGCCCGGCCAAGTGCCACCCGCTGCTTCTCGCCGCCTGACAGCAGACCCGGCCGCCGTTGCAGCAGAGGGCCAATGCCCAGCAGCTCCACAACCCGGTCCAGACTCTCCCGCTTGGCACCCCTCGGCGCAAACCATTGCCCGAACGCCAAGTTCTGCCGCACCGTCAGATGCGGAAACAGCCGCCCCTCCTGAAACACATAGCCCATGCGGCGCTTGTGCGGCGGCAGCCAGTGCTGCTGGGCGGTGTCAAACAGCACCTCTCTGTCCAGTGCCACCCGCCCCTGATCCGGGCGCAACAGGCCGGCCACCGCCTGTATCACTGTTGTCTTGCCGGTACCGGAGCGGCCGAATAGCACGGTGACGCCCGGCGGCGCCACGAACCGCACATCCAGCCGGAACCCCGGCAGCGCATGCCGCAGCGAGACAGTCAGCATCAGCGCCCCCTAACCCGGTCAGCAACCCTGCGCGCCAGCAGTTCTGACAGCAGCAGCGCTGTCAATGCGATGGCAATCGACACCAGCGTCAGCCGCAGTGCTGCTGTCTCACCGCCTGGCACCTGCAGGAAGGTATAAATCGCCGACGGCAGCGTTTGGGTCTGCCCCGGAATGCTGGAAACAAAGGTGATTGTGGCCCCGAACTCTCCCATTGCCTTGGCAAACCCCAGCACAGTGCCGGCAATCAGGCCAGGCAGGATCATCGGCAGGGTAACGGTGGCAAAACATAACGCCCGCGAGGCACCCAGCGTGGCTGCAGCCTGTTCCAGCTTGGGATCCACCGCCTCAACCGACAAGCGGATCGCCCGCACCATCAGCGGGAAGGCCATGATACCTGCGGCCAGCGCTGCCCCGGTCCAACGGAAAGCAAAAACAATACCGATCTGCTGCAGCGCACCGCCAACCGGTCCCTTGGTGCCGAACACCATCAAAAGCAGATAGCCGGTCACGACCGGCGGCAGGATCAGCGGCAGATGCACCAAGCTGTTCACGAGCTGCTTGCCAGGAAACTGCCAGCGCGCCAGCGCATAGGCCACAAACACCGCCAGCGGCAGCGCGGCCAGTGTTGCCCACAGTGAGACCCGCAGTGACAGCATCACTGCCTGCCACTCCTCGGGACCCAGCCATGCGGCCTCAGCGTTCACGGATCAGACACTCCGAACCCGTGGCGCAGAAAGATGCGGCGGGCCGCCGGGCTGCGCAAATAGTTTAAGAACGCCTGGGCCTCAGCCGCATTGCCGCTTGAGATTGCCGCGGCGGGGTAGATGACCGGGGGATGGCTGTCCTGCGAAAACACCGCAACCACCGTGACATTGCTGCCTGCAGCTGCGTCCGTGGCATAGACCACGCCCATTGGCGCTTCGCCCGATGCGACCAGCGCCAGAGCGGCACGCACATTGGCGGCCTGGGCGGTTTTGGAAGCAACGGAGGGCCATTGCCCCAACGTGGCCAGCGCGGCTTTGCCGTAGATCCCGGCCGGCACGGCATCGACCAGCGCCATGGCAAGCCGGCTTTCCCCCAGCAGCGCGCCCAGGTCGGCGGTTTCCAGGTCCAGCGGCGCGGCATCTGTTCCGTGTGCAATGAGAACCAGCCGGTTTGTCAGAAGATCCAGCCGTGAGGCCCGAACAATCAGCCCGTCCTGCTGCAAATCATCCATCCAGCCGGGATTGGCTGAAATGTAGACATCCGCTGGGGCGCCAAGCTGGATCTGCCGTGCCAAAGCCGGTGAACCCGCGTAGGACAAAACGGCGACCCGGCCGGTTTCAGCCATGTAGGCAGCTGCGGCCTCATCCAGCGCTGTTTTGGTGCTGGCAGCCGCGAAGACCGTGATCTGCGCCTGCACCATGGATGCCAAGCCGAGAAGCAAGGCAACAGGCATCAAAAGGCCCCGCCAGGCAGGCGGAACCAGGAATGCCAAAACTGCAGCCTGGATTGTCGTCATCACTCTTAGGACCTACCCCTGCAGGCAGGCACGGGCAAACGAAAATTTCGGATGCCCAAGCTGTTCCTTGCCGGCAGTCTGAGTCAGAAAAGGTCGACCGCACCTGCACTTCCGCCAGCCGGAGCCGGGGCCGGAACTGATCGTGCGGCTGCGCGCTGTTCCAGTTCGCCGAGCTTGCGGTCGTCCTTAACATGGGTCTGCTGGGCTGCGCCTGAGCACGCATGGAACCGCACCCGGCGGGCCGAGGTGCCGCCAACGCTGGAAGAGATGCAGGGGATGCCTTCATCCCGCAGGAACCGCTGCACAAAATCGGCATTGGCCGCGCCGATGTCCGACAGATTTGCAGACATCTTGGCGCCGCCGAACACTTTGACCTTCAGATTGGAGCGGATCGCCCCCTTCTTCAGAACGCCGTTGATCAGAAGTTCCATTGCATGGATGCCGTAACGGGCATTGGCAGCGCCGCCTTGGCGGGCATTGGCCAGCAGAAAATGATTCATTCCGCCCACACCATTTTCCGGATCATAAATGCAAGCGGCGATACATGATCCGAGCACCGTTGAAAACACGATCTTCGGATCTGTGGCCACCCGGTACTCCCCCTGCAGAACCGTTACAGACTTCGAGTTGGCGAAAACAGTGGTCAATGTTTTGGTTCCTTCCTGTGGTGCGTTCAGGCTTTGCTTGCCTGTAGCAGAGTGCTGGCCATCCGCGGCAGCGGCACCTGCTGCTGTGCGGCGCCGATATCCCAGGCAACCCTGGGCATCCCGTAGACAACCGAAGACTTTTCGTCCTGGGCAAATGTTTTCGCGCCGGCCTTGCGCAACTCCAATAGCCCTCGGGCGCCATCCTGGCCCATACCCGTCAGAATTGTGGCTACAATGTCTTTTCCATATGGCACGGCAGAGGTGAACAGAGCGTCAACAGATGGAGTATGACCGGAAATATCAGGCCCTTCTTTCATCCGCAGGCGCAGCGGTTTGCGGCTGCTCAGCCCCATATGACAGCGCTGGCCTGCAGCAATATAGACATGGCCCGGCTCCAGCGTTGTTCCATCTTCGGCAGCACGCACCCGCGCCGGACACAGCCGGTCAAGAAGCGATACCAGGCCGGATCCGAAATTTTTGCCGGTATGCTGCACGATCAGCGTCGGTGGACAGTCAAAGGGGAAGCCGACCAGAATGCTGCGCAAGGCTTCGACGCCGCCGGTAGAAGACCCGATCAGGATCAGCTTCTTGCTGGCAGCCGCCGCGGCAGAAGGCCGGGCGGCAGAGGTGCCCGGAGCCAAACGGGCGCTGCGCCGCGGCGCATTGATCATCATGTCAAAATACTGGGCAAACTGGCTGGGATGATCCGCTTTCGTCAGTTCGAAGATGCCCGCGCCGACATCCAGCAGCGGCGAGGATTTTCTGGCTGGCATCGCGCCCTGAGTGTCCATGACAGCCACCCAGCGGGTATCCATGGCAGAAAACAGCGCCATCATCATTTCAAATTCGGGCAGTCTGGAAAAACCGTCTTCCACAAAGGCAAAAACCGGCTGCGCGGCCTCTGCTTGATTGTAGGCCATCATCAGATTGTTGGCCAAAAGAACCTTCATGCCGGGATAGGCAGATTCCATGTAGCTTTGCAAATTCCGGGCAAAGCTGCGGTCAGTGGTAATGATCAATAAGTTTCGCGAAGACAATGGGATCCCCAGTCAATTTGCAATGCCCTCAGAATTGCAGGCATAGGTTGACATATGTAAATGCGCCGCAGCCAGGGCCGCGGCGCATTCGGTGTGTGTTTAAAAGTCCTGCCAGAGATCGCGCGCGGCGTTGCCGCTGGCGGCCGCGGCGGCCGGCACCGGGCTGGCCTCGATCTCCCAGTCTGCCTCGCCATGTGCCGAGGGCGCAGGTTTGGCCGCCGGAGCGGGTGCCGCTGAAGCGGCGGCACGGGCCGGAGCGGGTGCTGCGCTGCCGCCGGCCACCCGGAAATGGGCAACCAGTTCGGACAGCTTGCCGGCATCCGTATTCAGCATGTGCCCGGCGGCTGTGGCTTCTTCCACCATCGCGGCATTCTGCTGTGTCACCTGATCCAGCTGGGTGACGCCGGTGTTAATCTCGTGCAAGCCGGTTGATTGTTCGGCCGCGCCTTCGGCAATGCCGGAAACCAGCTGCGAGATATGAGTGACCTGCTCGACGATGCTTTGCAGCGCCTCGCCGGCTTTGCCGACCAGATCGACGCCGCGCTCCACCTGTTTGGAACTGTCGCCGATCAGCGTCTTGATCTCCATCGCTGCATCCGAGGACCGCTGCGCCAAAGCGCGCACCTCAGAGGCAACCACGGCAAACCCTTTGCCTGCCTCGCCGGCCCGCGCCGCCTCAACGCCGGCGTTCAGCGCCAGGAGGTTGGTTTGGAAGGCGATGTCGTCAATCACCGAGATGATTTGCGAGATGTGGTTCGAGGATTGCTCGATCTCGGTCATCGCGGACACGGCGCTTTGCACAACTTCCCGGTTGTTCTCCGCTTCCGTCCGGGCCTCGGCCATGGTGCTTTCAACGCTGCGGGCGCCTTCGGCGGCGGATTTCACCGACGCAGTCAGCTCATCCAAAGCCGCAGCTGTCTGTTCCAGCGTAGCCGCCTGGCTTTCGGTGCGGTGCGACAGGTCGTCCGACGCCTGGCTGATCTCAGCAGCGCCATTGCGGATGCTCCCCGAAGCTTCAACCACCTGCCGGACCGTGGAGCTGAGGTTGCTGACCGTGCTGTTGTAGTTCTCCCGCAGCTGTTCGTATTCCTGCGGGAATGCGTTCTTGATCGGCTGGGAAAAATCGCCTTCGGCCAATTGCATCAGCCCGGCGCTCAGGCTTTCGACAACATCTTGCTGCTGTCGCTGCATTTCTGCGCGTTCCTCTTCGGCTGCACGGGCCAGTTTCAGGTCGTCCTGCATCGAAACAAGGGTTTTGCCGATCTTGCCGATTTCATCGCTGCGGTTTGCGGCTTCGATATCGGTGTCGAGATTACCCGACGACACCGCTTCCATATTGCTGCAGATCCGGTCGATCGGCCGCGTGATGGAGCGGGCGAACAGCCAGCCGAAGAAGGACATGCCGGCCGCGCAGATTACGGAGGCAAGGAGCAGCATGTTGCGTTTCTTGACTGCCGGAGCCATCAGTTCGGCCCAGTCCTGTTCGGCAATGATGGCCCAGTTTGCAAATTCCAGCGGCAGCGGCTCGGAATAGGCGAGTACTGGATGCCCGTTCAGGCCCGGAACGCCTTTCTGCACATGGGATTCACCATCAAAGGCTGTTGTCACCTGCTCCGTCGAAGGCAATTGAGAAAGCACTTCAAACCCGCCGTCGAACCGTGAGCTGGTCCGCGCTTTCATGTCAGAACCTGCCAGATAGATCTGGGTGGTCTGCCCCAAGCCTTGCTCATTGTTGACAATGGCCCCCAGCAAATTTACCGGAATCTGCACCGCAAGCACGCCGACCGTCAAATTGGCGTCGTTCACAACCGGCACTGCAGCAAAGGCCGCGGCTGCGCCGGCAGAAGGCGCATAGGGCTCCAAGTCGGCAAAGAACACCTCGCCGCGGCTGCCTTCCAAGGCAGAGCGGTACACTTTTGCCAGGCCGGAGTCATTATACGGGCCGGTCATCATATTGGTTCCGAAATCACTTTCCTTGAACACCGAATAAACGATGTCCCCGGCCAGATTGATCAGGAAAGCATCATAGTAACCCTTGCTTTCGATCAGAGTTTTATACGCCGGATGAAAGCTTTCGTGATGCATGTGGTAAGGTGAGTCACCCTTTGCACGCGCCAGCAGATGTTTCTGTCCGAGCGGATTCGGGTTATCATCAATATAGGCCTGACGCAGAACTTCCCCCGGATTTCCGTCCAGATCGTTCCAGGTCATCGTCAGCCATTCGATCGCGGTAGCAGTCGACGGCACGGCCGCCAGTGTCTGCACATCCGCATGGATTCCATCCAACAGTGTCTGTACCGAATACTTCCGGTCAGCCACCATGGAGCGGAACTGGTCTTCGGCATTTTTTTCTGCACTGTTCTGGAAGCTGATCGTGCTGATCGTGACGAGAATCGCCGTTACCAGAACACCGAACCCAACAATAAACAGCGGCAATTTGTGTGCCAGCTTGAGCGATTTTAGCGCTTTCATTCCGTCCTCCTAAGAGCATTGCGGTCTAGGCTCCCGCAAAAGATGATGTCTCTCAGGATGCGCCGCATATGTTAATTTGCGGCTTACGGAGGCGCGGATCCTTCTTGTGACAACGCAAAAAGATGCTGAATTCTGCTGCGCAAAAGCGTCACTCTGTAAAGGCCGGGTAAAGATACACGCGCAGGCTGCACGCAGATTGCACCCCTCAATGATTGCGGCCCGCAGGTGATTCCCCATTCCCGACAGCACGACTAAAAATTGAGGGGATTTCCACGGCCGAATTACCCCCGAACTCCTTATGAATCCCCCTCCACGCGGGTGGGCCGGCAATCAAATGTTAAGGCCCGGCGCATATCAATTGCATCATCAAACTCGAACTGATCGCCGACAACGGGGGTGCGAATCGCCGACAATGACTACGGAAACGCAAAAGCATATTTTGGATCTGCCCAACGCCTTCGCGGAGCTGGATCCGCTGATCGCCTTTCTTCAAGGGGCACGCTCCAAAGCAGTCGAAGTCGACTGCCGCGGTGTTGCCTTGATGCCCTCGCGCTGTCTGCAGCTCCTGCTCGGTGCAGAGCAGCAATGGCGGTCCGAGGGGGTGGGCTTCTCAGTCACCAATATAACCGAACCCTGCCGCAAGTCCCTGACGCTTCTGGGGCTGGAGCCCAACCGTTTTGAAGACGAGGAAACAGCATGAAAACCAAAGTTCTGGCAATCGACGATTCCCGCACCATCCGGAATCTTCTGGCCGCGACCCTGGAAGAGGCCGGATTTGAATACCACTGCGCGGTCGATGGCCGTGAAGGTGTGGACATGTACCCGGATGTGGATCCGGACGTTGTGATCACCGACATCAACATGCCCAACCTCGACGGTTTCGGCGTGATCGAGGAGCTGCGCGGCACCGGAATAAATTCCAAGGTGCCGATCCTGGTGCTGACCACTGAAAGCGCGCCTGAGCTGAAATCCCGCGCCCGCGGCGCCGGCGCCACCGGCTGGATCACCAAGCCGTTTGACGATGCCTCTCTGATCTTCGCTCTCAAGCGTGTGACAGGAGCTGCGGCCTAAGATGTCGGGTTCGATTCAGGATACCTTCTTTGAGGAGTGCGAAGAGCTCCTTGAAGCAACGGATGAGGGGCTGACCGCCATCGAAGGAGGCGATCACGACCCTGAGACAGTCAATGCAATCTTCCGCGCCGTGCACTCGATCAAAGGCGGTGCCGGGGCCTTTGGCTTGGACGACCTGGTGGCCTTTGCCCACAGGTTTGAAACCGTGTTTGACGAAGTGCGCGCCGGCCGGATGGAACTGGACGGAAAGCTGATCCAGCTGCTGCTGCGCTCCAGCGATCAACTGTCGGCGCTGGTCGAAGTCGCCCGGGACGGTGGCGAGATAGACGAAGCGCACAATGATACGCTGCTGGCAGCGCTGGATGAATACATCCCCGAAGAAGAGGAAGACCTCACTTTCGAGCCGATGGGGCTTGGCGCTCCGGCGCCGGTGGCCGATCTTGGCATTGTGCCGGAAGCACCGGCAGAGCCGCAGGAGGAAACTTACCGGATCCGGTTCCAGCCGCTGAAGGAAATGTACGGCACCGGCAATGAACCGTTCTTCCTGTTCCAGGCGCTCAAGGACATGGGCGATCTGACCGTGAAGCTTGACGAAAACGAGCTGCCCGGCTTTGACGCAATGGACATGAGCGAAAGCTACCTGGCCTGGGACATCACCTTGGTGACCAAGGACTCCCGGTCGATGGTCGAGGCTGTCTTCGAGTTTGTCGAAGGTCTTTGCGAACTGTCGATCGACGGCGAAGGCGACGCTGAAGCGGAAGCCAATGCGCTGGCCGCCCTGGACGCTATGTTCAGCGCACCTGATGCGCCTCCCGCGCCGCCGGCAGCGGACGCAGCAGAGGGAGAGGCACCCGCAGTCCCTTTTGAGCCGCCGGTCCCCGCACCAGAACCCGAAGCCAAGCCGGCACCTGCCGAAGAAAAGGCATCGGCCCCGAAAGCCGAGAGCGGCAAGCAGGAGCAGCGCGGCGGTCCCAAGCCGACGCTCCGTGTCGAACTCGAGCGGGTGGACCGGCTGATCAACGCTGTCGGGGAGCTTATCATCAACCATTCGATGCTGGCACAGCAGATCGCCAACCTCGACGTCTCTGATACGCGGGACGTTGAAACAGAGTTGGAAGGTTTCAAAAACCTGGCACGCGACATCCAGGAAGGTGTCATGGCCATCCGTGCACAGCCGGTGAAACCGCTGTTCCAGCGTATGGCGCGGATCGTGCGTGAAGCTTCGGCTGCGACAGGAAAAACCTGTAAGCTGGTGAATGTGGGTGAAAATACCGAAGTGGACAAAACCGTAATCGAGCGGCTGTCCGACCCGCTGACGCACATCCTGCGCAATGCGGTCGACCATGGGGTTGAAAAACCTGAGGATCGGGAAGCCGCCGGGAAATCCAAGGTTGGGGAAATCCAGCTTTCGGCCTCCCATCGGTCCGGCAGCGTTTGCATTGAAATCAAGGATGACGGCGCCGGTGTGAACCGCCCGCGGGTCAAGCAGATTGCCATTGAGAAGGGCCTGATCCCGGAAAATGCCGAGCTGACTGACGGCGAGATCGACAATCTGCTGTTCGCGCCTGGTTTCTCCACCGCCAAGGAGGTGTCGAACCTCTCCGGCCGCGGTGTGGGCATGGATGTGGTGAAGAACGCGGTGACCGGCCTAGGTGGCCGCATCAATATCTCCTCCACACCCGGTAAGGGATCGACGTTCACCATCATCCTGCCGCTGACCTTGGCGGTGATGGACGGCATGGTGGTGTCGGTTGCCGACCAGACCATGGTGGTGCCGATCACCTCGATCGTCGAAACCATGCGTGGCAGCGATGACATGATCAACAGTCTCGGCGCCGACGGCACCTTGCTGTCGATCCGCGGCAATTTCGTGCCCATCTGCGACGTTGCCGGCAGCCTTGGATTGTACCGCGAAAGCGACCAGCAGGCCGGCGTCTACCTGCTGGTGGAAACCGAAACCGGCCAGCGCTGCGCCTTGGCAGTGGATGACATCCACGACCAGCGCCAAGTGGTGATCAAAAGCCTGGACGGCGTCTGCGGGGAAATCGCCGGCGTTGCCGCAGCAACCATCCTTGGCGACGGCAAGATCGCCATGATCCTGGACCCTGAAAGCATCATTGCGGCCTCGCCCACAGCGGCCGCCTTTGACACCGAGCGGAGAATGAGCAATGCAAGCTGAAGCGAAGCAAACCGATCAGGAAGTGAGACACGCTGAACACAGCGAGTTTGTCAGTTTCACCGTGGCCGGGCAGGCCTTCTGCCTGAAGATCACCCAAATTCGCGAGATCAGGCGCTGGTCGCCGGTGACGATCCTGCCGCATGCTCCGGCCGACGTGCTGGGGGTGATGAACCTGCGCGGTGCAGTGATCCCGATCTACGATCTGTCCGCCCGTTTCGGCCTGCAGCAAACCGAAGCCAGCGAGCGCAACGTCGTCATCGTCGTTTCGGTGCATGGCAAGCCGGTTGGCCTGCTGGCCGAGTCGGTGTCCGAGATCATCTCGATCAATCCGGACGACATCCAGGACACCCCGCCGGTCGATAGCCGCAACACGATGGAGTACATCCAGGGCATCATCTCGCATGATGACACCATGGTGCGCATCATCAATCTCGATGCGGTGATCTCGGCTCCGGAGCAGGTGATGCCGTGAGCGCAGAAGGTTCCATCTCCCCCAACACAGAGAGCTTTTCGCTGTCGGACCAGGAGTTCGAAGCCATTGCGCAATTCGCGCATAAACACTTCGGCCTGGCCATGGCGGCCAGCAAAAAGCCCCTGGTGTCTTCGCGCCTGGCCCGCAAGCTGCGCCAGCGCAACATCACCAAGTTCAAGGATTACCTTGCCAGCCTGGACGGCCCGAATGCCGACCAGGAACGCAGCGGGCTGCTGTCGCTGCTGACCACCAATGTGACCCATTTCTTCCGGGAGCCGCACCATTTCGAGACGCTGCGCAACGACGTGCTGCCGCCGCTGATCGAACAGGCGCGCCGCGGCGGCCGGGTGCGGCTGTGGTCGGCGGGCTGCTCGAACGGGCAGGAGCCCTATTCGATCGCCATGACGGTGCTGGACATCTGTCCCGAAGCGGCGCAGCTGGATTTCAAGATCCTGGGCACCGATATCGATCCGGTTGTGGTGCAGCATGCCCAGGCGGCGAAGTACCCCGAGGACGAGCTGGCCCAGATTGATGCAAAATACAGCAAACTGGTGCCCAAGCGCGATCCCGGCGGGCGCTTTCCCGATAGTCTGCGCAAGCTGATCACTTTCGGGGTGCTGAACCTGATTGAACCTTTCCCGTTCCGCGGCAGGTTCGATGCGATTTTCTGCCGGAACGTTGCGATCTATTTCGACAACCCAACCCAGCAGAAGGTTTGGAGCGCCTTTCAGAATGCCCTGAACCCGGGCGGTTACCTCTTCATCGGTCATTCCGAGCGCATGTCAGGCCCGGCGGCGCAGCAGCTGAAGACGGCCGGGATCACCACTTATGTCAACTCACCCGCAGGCAGGAAAACCTGACCGCGGCTGCAAGCAGAGCAGAAGGAAAGAAAAAATGAGCTTGAAAGACTCTCTCCGCGTTATGGTCGTTGACGACATGTCGACAAGCCGGGGGATCATCACACAAAGCCTGGATGAGATCGGCATCAAGAACTACATGGTCGAGAACGCCGGCCAATCCGCCTTTCAAAAGCTGACCCAGACACCGGTGCATCTGGTGCTGTCGGACTACAACATGCCGGGCATGGACGGGCTGGGGCTGCTGCAGGCAGTGCGCGGCCATCAAGTGACCCAACGGGTTGGTTTCATTCTGGTCACCGGCAAGCCGACTCCGGAGATGATCCAGATGGGCAAACAGCTGGGTCTGAACAATATTGTCCGAAAGCCGTTCACGGTGGCCACGATGAAACAGGCCATCGAACAGGTTGTCGGGCGGCTATAACCATGGAACGCCCTGACAAAGCCCTAGGCGAATTATGCGCCGCGTCGGCCTGGGAAATGGAGCAGCTGCGCAGCCAGATGCAAGCGTTGGAAGACGTTGTCCTGGACGTGCTGGAACGCGGCACCGCCCCAACCAGTCAGGAGCTGCGCTCGTTGCAGGACTTTGATCTGGTGATCCAGACTCTGTCCGGGCTGTCCGGTTTCTACAGGCGCGTGCAGGCGCAAGTTGATGAATCCGGACCGGCTGACCTGCCGACTGCAGCTGCCGGGGTCACCCTGGAAAAGCTGCGCGACCGGCTGCGCACCGCAGGCAGCCTGGCAAGCACCTGAAATCAAGCGGCCCCGTCCGACCAGGGCGGGGCTGCTTTATCCCCTTCAGCAGCGGCGAATTTCCTTTTTCTTTGCTGCCGCAACGGACTACATTGGGCCATAGCTGAAACTGCCAGCCCGGGTATCCGCATGTCTTTCCTCATCAAACCTTTGATTTTCACAGCCTGCCTGCTTGTTGCAGCGGGTGCACAGGCTGCAAGCGACCGCATTGCGCTGGTTATCGGCGTGGCGGATTACCAGTACCTGCCGCCACTGGAAAACACCCGCAACGATGCCGTGGCAATGGCGGACACGCTGGAAGGGATCGGCTTTGACGTCAGCCTTGCTTTGGACCCCGGCACCTCCGACATGGTGCAACTGCTGGAGGATTTCACCTTCCGCTCCGAAGTGGCCGATCTGGCGCTGGTCTATTTCGCCGGCCACGGGATTGAGGTGCAGGGCGAGAATTTTCTGATCCCGGCAGACGCCGAGGTGGCCAGCAACCGCGATGTGCAGCGCCAGTCCTTGTCGCTGAAGCAATTGCTGGCGGCAGTGGACCGGGCCCGCAAGATGCGGATTGTGATCCTCGACAGCTGCCGCGACAACCCGCTGGGCGATTCCATTGCGCTAGAACAAAGCAGCAGTGAAACCGCCGAAACAACTGCCGCAACCCGCGGCGGCGGCGGCATGGCAGCAGCCGATCCGGACCGCGGCACCCTGGTGGCCTTTGCCGCCAAGGACGGCCAGGTGGCATTGGACGGCTCCGGCAGCAATTCGCCCTATGCCGCTGCGCTGATCGAAAAAATGGTGCAGCCGGGGCTGGAGATCAGCCTGATGTTCCGTCAGGTGCGCGACCGGGTGATGGAAAACACTGCCAATCTGCAGGAACCGCATACCTATGGCTCACTGACAGGCGTGCCGTTCTACCTGGCCGGCCCGGGCAAAAATGATGCTCCGGTCACGGTCGCAGATGCCTCCGAGGCCTGGGCGGCGCTGAAACCAGATCAGGAAGAACAGCTGCTGGCGCTGGCGGATCTTGGCGATACCCGCTCGATGCTGGGCCTGGCCTATATCCGGCTCAACCCGAATGAAGGCCGGTTTGATCCTGCCGCGGCGGTCGGCTTCC
Source organism: Leisingera sp. F5 (assembly GCF_001593695.1). Classification (NCBI taxonomy): domain Bacteria; kingdom Pseudomonadati; phylum Pseudomonadota; class Alphaproteobacteria; order Rhodobacterales; family Roseobacteraceae; genus Leisingera; species Leisingera sp. F5. Next base: position 47,604 of record NZ_LUKH01000016.1, read on the forward strand.
TGCAGCGCGCTTCGGATGCCGGCTCCCCAGAGGCGCAGTTCGAACTGGCCAAGCTTTATGAACGCGGCACAGGTGTCGAAACAGACCCGGCCAAGGCGCTGGAATTGTACCAGGCTGCTGCAGCTCAGGACTTCGCGGATGCGATCAACGACCTTGGCTTCTTGCACTATCAGGGCGGGCTGGGCTTGCCTGCCAATCCGAAAAAAGCCCTGACTTTCTTTGAACGCGCTGCGGACTTGCGCCATCCGCAGGCCCAGTTCAATTTCGCGGCCCTCATAGATGACGGCCTGATCCCGTCGAAAGGTCCGGAAGATTCAGCGCATTATCTTTATGCGGCTCTGCGCAGCGGCAGTTCTGATGTGCTCAACCTGCTGAGCGAGCGGCCCAATATGTTCACTCAGCAGACACGGCGCTCCCTTCAGCTGAAACTGAAGGAGAACAATTTCTATGCCGGCGCTATTGACGGGGACTTCGGGCCCGGAACCCAACGGGGAATCCGGCAGGCTTACGGGCTGGAAGGCTGACAGTCAGAACTGCGGAACACCGTCACAGCTGACCGTCCGCGATCCACGCATCCAGCTGGCGGCGGCTGATCTCGAAATGCATGCTGTCTTCGCGCCGGAACCCGGCGCCCCAGACCCAGCCCTGATCATAAAAGAAATCCGCCATGATGGTCAGGCCCAGCTGGGTCTTGCCGTCAGTGAAATTATCCAGCTTACCGTCGATATTCAGATCAACGGCCAGGCCATAGCTGTGGGTGGATAATGAATTCGCGGTGCCGCGGATCCGGCGCACACACAGCGCGCCGGCGGTGTTGATGCGGGCATAAAGATCCGGATCCGCCTGGCGGATGTTCTCAAACACCACTTTCAGGCTTTCGATCGCCGGGCGCAGCATGCTGACCCGGATCGGCCCGACCTGTTCGGTCACCAGCTTTTCCTTGAGGTTCGCATTGGTCATCGGCTGGCAGGTATCGTTCAAATTCTCCCGCGGGCGGCCCAGCTTCTCTGTTAGATACTTACCGCCTGTCACCCGCAGGCCCCGGTTCACATTCAACCGGTCGGCAATCAGCACCACCTGGGCGTAATCCAGATCGGCGCCGCCGGTCTGGTTCCAGATTGCGGCCTCGCCTGCCGCGTCATCGGTAAAAGGGGTTCCGCCGCCTGCCCCTCCGGCGGGCAGGCTGGCAATCTCGCTCTGCAGATCCGTCATCCGGGATTGCAGATCCTCGACCTGCTGACGCAGCATCTCAATCTCGATCCGCGCGGTCGAATCAACACCGCCCGACCCTTGGAAGTCTTCTTCGCTCAGCAGCCAGCTGAGCCCGAACCAAACCGCCGGAGCCAGCACAAGGCCAATGGCGATTATCACTGCTGGCAGAACCCGCATTTTCCCTCCCGGATCATTTGCACCCATTTCAATCCGTCGCCGCGCGGCAGTAAACCCCCTGATTACAACTTGCCGGAAACACCGTGTTTTTTTCCCGCGCTTCACTCTGCGTGCCATTGGCAGGCCGCAGGTGCTGGTATAGACTGCCAGCCATGTTGAAATGGCAGGGGAGGGCGCCGGGCATGATCCGCCTTAAGGGAATTTTTGCAAGTGTTCTGGGTGCGGGCCTGATTTTTGCCCCGCTGGCTCAGGCGCAGTCGAATGGCGGCGAATTGTCGGTCGAGGAAATCACCGAAGCCTTCAAGAAGCAGAAGACACGCGGCCTGGTGATCGTGCCAAGCAGCACAGCTGCGGCCGAGGATCCTGCGGAGGAAACCGCAATCGTTGCCGCCGCAGCCGAGGAATACAATCCGGTCGACCGGCAAACCCAGATCAATGTCCAGATCTCCTTTGACTTCGACAGCGCCGCGCTGCGCGCCGATCAGGCGCCGAAACTGGCCAATATGTGCGCCTCGATGAAGGCGCTGGATGGCACCGTGTTCCAGATCATCGGCCATACCGACAGTTCTGGGTCCGCCGCTTATAATGAACGGCTGTCGCTGCTGCGAGCGCAGGAAGTGCGCCGCCACCTGATCAGTTCCTGCGGTGTGGGCGAGGAAATGCTCAAGGCCATCGGCATGGGTGAAACCGCGCCCTACAACGAAAACAATACGCGCGCCGATGAAAACCGCCGTGTTGAATTCCAGGCTCTGGGCTGACCACAGCCCCGACCCGCGGCGGACCAGAGGCCAGGGAGACTTCCATGCTTGAATCGCGCCCTGGCGACTTGTTCCAGCCGGGTGACCTGCTGAACAATACCTACAGGATCGAATGCCTGCTGGGCCGCGGCGGCACGTCTCATGTCTATAAGGCACGCTCGGAAATTTCCGGCAACCTGGTGGCCCTGAAGGTGCTGAAACAGGAACTTGCCGCCAATGAGGACTTCACCGTCCTGATGGCGCGCGAGGAGAATATCCGCGAAATCCGCCATGCTGCTGTGGTGCGCTATTCGGAAAATCACCGCACGCCGGACGGGCATATCTATCTTCTGATGGACTATGTCGAAGGCCCCGGTCTTGACAAGCGCCTGAAACAGGGGCCGATGGCGGCTGACGACCTGCTGGTGATTTGCCGCCGGGTGGCCCAGGGTCTGCAGGCGGCGCATATCCGCAACATCGTCCACCGCGATCTTAGCCCGGACAACATCATCCTGCGCGGCGGGGATCCGGCCGAAGCCGTCATCATCGATTTCGGCATCGCCAAAGACACCAATCCGGGCGCTCAGACCATTGTCGGAAATGAGTTTGCCGGCAAATACTCCTATGCCGCACCGGAACAGATGAGCGGTGACACCGACGCCCGCTCGGATATCTACTCGCTGGGGGCGCTGCTCTTGGCCAACTTCCGCGGCGCGGCGCCGAAACTTGGCGCCAATCCGATGGAAGTGGTTGAAAATAAGCAAAAACCGCTCGACACGGATGGCTTGCCCGAACCCTTCAAAACCCTGATCGAGCGGATGTGCGCCCCGGATCCGAACGCGCGGTTCCAGAATGCAGGGGAAGTTCTGGCCTTTCTGGACAATCCCGATGGCGGCAGTCTGGGGGATGTGCTGGATGACCCGGCTGAGGACGCCACTATTATCGTCCCGCAGACCAGCAAACCCGCACCGCCGCCGCAACCCCCCGCCAATCCGGTTCAGGGCAAGGCAGAGGAAGGCAGCCGCGGCGGTCTATGGGCGGCCTTGGCGGTTTTGCTTCTGCTCGGCGGCGGCGGGGCCGGCGCCTACTTCAGCGGTATGTTCGACAATGTTCTCCAGCCCTCCTACCCTGTGGCCCGCCCCTATTCCTTCATCGCCGAAAAACCCGTTGATGGCCCGGTCCAGATCGTTGGCAATGTGCCGTCCGAAGCGGCACGCGATGCCCTTCTGGCGCTGTCTCAGGATGCCGATCTGACGCTGGCCTCCGGCGCGATATCCGACACTTGGGGCGTCGATGTGCTGGACACGGTCAAGCCGCTTGAGGGCTTGCGCGAATGGCGTCTGGTCGTCAGCAACAACAAGGCCCGGCTCACCGGCACCACCGACGACACCAACGTCGCCGAAATGCTGAACGAGCTGTTCCGCAACGGCCTGCCCGGCGCCCTGGAAGGCAAGGCCGAGATCCGGTTTGAGCTGCCGATGCTGCCGGTGGCCGAGGTCAAGGCGGTGATGGAGGCTTTTGCCGATTGCGGCCCGCTGCTGCGGGACGGCAATGGCCATTACGACGGTTACGCGCCCAGCGACCCGGTGCTGATCAGCGGCCGCGTCGCCAGCACCGCCACCCGGCTGGAACTGTTCGATGCGCTGCGCGCGCTGGCGCATGAACGCCAGGTGGTACTGGATGTGGAGGTGCTGAACGACGCGCTTTGTGTTGTCGAACAGCACCTGCCCAAAGCCCCCTCCGGCGGCGCCGAAGTGGCATTTGCTGTTGGCGGAACAACGGTGGAGCCCAACCCCTCGGGCCGGTTCTTTGTCGGCGAAAACCCGGTCATCGACATCGTGCTGCCGGGTGATGTGACCGAGGGTTACCTGACCGTGTCGATCCTGGATGTTTCAGGCAATGTGTTCCACCTGCTGCCCAACATCTCGCGCGAAGACAATGCCGTTGCCAGTCTGCGGGATGGTGCCGTCGGCGCGGTTCCCGTGCGGGTCGCCTATAGTCTGGAAGAATCCGCCACCGGCGGCGGCATTGCTTTCAAGGTTGATGACAGTACCCTTGGCAAAAGCAAAGTGCTGGTCCTGCACTCGTCGGAACCGCTGTTTGACGGCATGCGCCCAACCTCCGAAAGCGCAGTTGGCTTTGCCGAAGCATTGCAGGCCAGCTACGAAGGTGATTCCAGCCGCATCCGCTCGCTGGACAGCCGCATTCTGGTCACCGCCAGGCCCTGATCAGGAAACCGGATTTTCGCCCCGCGGCCCGGCAGACGCGTGTTTTCCGGGTTGTTTGTTCGTACCGAAACGGCGGCGTCACAGGACGTCAATCACCACAGCGGTAATGTTATCCGCACCGCCCCCATTCAGCGCGATCTGGATCAGCTGATCGCCGACGGTCTCCAGCGGCGTGCCGGTCAGCGCATCCTCCAGAATCTTGAAGGTGGCATATTTTGTCAGCCCGTCCGAGCAGATCAGGAAGCGGTCGCCAGGTTCCGTGTCGCCGCGGATCTTATCGATCTCCAACTCCTCCCCAACACCCACAGCACGGGTGATCGCGTTGGATTGCGGATGCTGTTCCGCCTCGTCCCATGTCATTTTTCCAGCCAGCACAAATTCTGCCACAGCCGAGTGATCCTCGGTCAGCATTTCGATATGCCCGTCCCGCAGCCGGTAGATCCGGCTGTCGCCGGCCCATAGCCCGGCAAAATGCTGATTAGCCATGACCAGCGCCGCAACTGTCGATCCGATTGTGCCGCCGCCACGGGCTTCCGCCTCAGTCCGGATCGCCTTGTGCGCGGCCTGTATCGCCTCCCGCAGCGCATGCATCCGCGCCGCGGGATCCAGCCCCAGCGGGATCATGGCCGCCGCATCGGCGATCAGCCGGCTGGCATAATCCCCTGCGTCGTGCCCCCCCATTCCGTCGGCCACAAGCCAGATATCATGCTCAGGCAGGGCCAGAACGGCGTCCTCGTTGACCTTGCGCTTAAGTCCCACATGGGTTTGCGCAGTGTAGCGGTATTGGCGCAATTGGTTCATCACAGCCCCTCCGCGCCCGCCCAAACCGGCGCCCCGAGATCAAAAAGCCCCAGTGCGGTGCCGCCTTGCGGAAGATCCGCGCAGGCCAGTCTCCGCGGCACGCCATCCAGCATCGCCGTCCACAGGCTGCAGCCGGTCAGCTTCCCTTCCAGCGCAGCACCCGGCAATGCGCCAGGCAGCACTTCCGGTCCCTGGGCACCGGCCAATACAAGACCCGGGCCTGCAGCCGGTAACGGATCCGCCGTCCGAATGTCCGGCACTGGAATACCCGCAAGCGCTTCCGCCAGCCTGTCCTTGGTCATCGTATCCTCCAATGCATCCAGCGCCACGTCTTCCAGCCGTTCAAACAGCGCCCCCTCGCCAAAGTGAGGCGCGGCGGCCAAACCATTCCCTGGCAGCGCCGCCATCAGCGTCAGCGGAAACCGCCGGCCGACCCGGTCAACCGAAGGCATCAGCACTCCGATCACCCGTTGCGCACCGGCCAGACCGGCAGGCAGGGTAAACCGCCAGATCGGGGCGGTCATGTAGTGGGCGTCAAAGCCCGGACCATATTCACCCCGCCCGTCCAGCATAACCTGTTGCAGCCAGGCATCCCAAACCCGCACAAATCCGCCCGGCGTATTCAGCCGGAAAAAGTCCCCGGCTGAAGGCATCTTACCGAATGCGCCGAACCCCGCCATTACATCGACTTCGGGCAGCTGAATTTTGCCATTGCCGGCAGGGCGAAGGGGTTGATGACAGACCCGGACTGCAGTTCGAACAACGCCAGACGTCCGCCGACGCGGAAATTCACCCGCCGCCGGTCAGAGACATTGGTGCGCCGCACCTCTGCCGCATCCAGCAGCCGGAACCAGGCCCAGGGCCCGTCCCGCGACATCACGTTTTCGGCGTCGCGCTTCTTGGGCAAAAGGGTGATCCGCGCCAGCCCGACGGACCCCGGCCAGGTCACAGCCACAGGCGTCGGCGCACCGGACCGGTGGTTATAGGCCACTTTGGAGCCATCGATTTCCAGCACAACCTCCTTGGCCTTGGGGTCCAGCGCATTAACGGTGATCTGGAACTGCACCGCAGGCTGGGCACCGCCGGCAAAAAACGCCTCCTTGATCTCGGCGGCATATTGCATCTGCTGCAGCACCGCCGGGCTGATGCCCAGATCCACGTCGTTCACCCGCTTCCAGGTCCAGGGGCGGCTGCGGGTATCGACGTATTTCAACAGCTGATCGTTGAAGAAGCCATCGATCATCCCGCCGGGCGCAAACAGCTTGGCAAAATCCGCCATTGCCACATCGGCGCGAGCCGAGCGGTTGAACGGATAGCGGTTCCCCAGCGCCTGCTCGCAGAACGGCAGCACCGCAGATTGCCAGCGCGCATTGATCGAGGCCCGCGTGCCTTCCGAGGTGATCCCCGAAGATCCCGCAGAAATCTGCGTTGCCCATCGTGGCAGCGGCCCGCCCATCCGGCTGGCAGTCTGCTGGAACTGCAGCAGCGCCTGGCCGCTTTGCCCGCCGGTGGCCACGCCCGAGAAGGACATCTTGTTCAGCTCCTGATAGACCTGCTGCAGCTGGCCCATCAGATCATCCAGCTGCGAGGGCTGGCCTTCGGGCCGGTTCACCAGATTGTACAGCCATTCAAACCGCTCCTGCACATAGGCGCCCGGCGGCTTGGCGGCCTGTCCGGGCGCATTTTCAGCAGAGCCGACCAGCGCTTCCAGCAGGATCTGGCCCTGGATCGACAGGTTGGATCGCGCCTCAATCGCGGCCACGTTCTGGGCACCCGCGGCAAGAGTGCCCGCATCCAGCACAGATTTATCCTCATTCAGCCGGGTCTCGTTGCTGACATCTGTCAGAATGTTGACGATCGGCGAGGTCGGCCCGGACAGAACATTGGTGACTTCCACCGCATGGGACAGCGACTCCAGCGGGATAATGTCGATATCCCCCAGGATCTGGTCATAGCGGCTGATGTAGTCGTTGTAATAAAGATCCAGCACATCGCGGCTGAGTTTCAGCAGCACCGCTTCGTTCTGGGCGGCTTCGTTCTGCTCACCCAGCACCCAGGCCTCGCGGTGAACACGCTCGGCGACACTGACCGCCTCCGGCAGGAACACGTTGTGGAAGCCATCATAGGTGAAGATCCCCTCAATCCCCTCGTTCAGCGGCTTGCCGGAGCTGCGCACCAGCACCCGCTTTACCGACGGGCCGCCAACGTCCGTGATCCGCCATTTCGCCAGTGCAGTGGCCTTCTTGGAGTTCAAGATGCCGTTGTAGACCCGCTGTGCCAGCGGCATTTCCGACAGAATGTTCTGCGCCTGGGCAATCAGCGGACCGTTAAGGGCAATCTCCTCCATCGGCTGTGACAAGAGCGCGGTCAGATGGTCCATCAGATCGGCACGCAGCTGGTTGCGGGCGATGCCGGGATAGGCGATCCGCTCCCAATCGAGCCGCATCCACTCTTTGACCAGGTCCTGGTTCATCGGCCCCTGCAGGCCCAGCATCAGATAGATTTTCAGCGCCTCATACAGCGTGTCGGGGTTGTTGATGTTGCCTTCGATCTGCTGCTCCAGCCGCACCAGAAGCCTTGGCAGAAGACGCTGGTTCAGCGCCGTGCGGTAGGTCTGCGCGGCCTGGGTACCAATCACCTCGCCCTGATATAGGCCATATGTCATCGCCCCGTCAGGATCCGGGTCGGACAGTACCGGGTTGCCCGGCATGTCGCGCAGGTTGTTCAGCGCTGCGGCCACCGGCACCAGATCGGTATCGCCGACCGGGCTGGGCGGTAGCTGCGCCGCAGCGGCCTGATAGGCAGAAACCTGGCCTTCGGCCTGAGCAATCAGATCGGTGTTCTTAAGGTAGGAACGCACCCAAAGCGCACCCATTCCAATCGCCACCAGAACGGTGACGGTGATCGCAATCCGGCGGGTCCAGCGGTAGCGGCGTTCCACCTTGTCATCCGCCGACACCAGTCCGGCCTCAGGGAACATCACGCTCTCGAACAGGCGGGTCAGGAAGAAGCTGCGCCCGGTGCCCTGCCCGGTGCCAATCGCCTGCCGGCCGATGCCAAAAGTCTGCGCCATGCCCAGCATCAGCCGGTCGATCGGCGTGCCTTCCTGGGTGCCGGAAGTGAAATATATCCCGCGCAGCATCTGGCGTTGCTCATAACGGTTGTCTTGAAACACTTCCGTCAGAAACTCACGCGCAACACCCCGCATCGAGGCCACCTGCGCCGGGAAACCGGCAATCAGTGCGCGGCGCTGATGGTCGGTCTCGGTCTGCATCTTCTCCAAAAGCTGCGCATTGACCTGCCCCAGCAGCAGCCCGAACTCCTCGTCAAACCCGGCAATCGGCGCGGCGTCCTTTTTGCCCTTGGGCAACGGCAGGGTGAAACCCCAGACCTGTTCGCGGTCCTCTTTGCCCAAAGCGTCATGGAATTCCTGAAAACCTGCAATCAGGTCCGCCTTGGTGAACAGCACATAGACCGGGAACCGCACCCCCAGCTTCTCGCGCAGCTCCGCCAGACGGCGGCGCACCGCGGCGGCGTGGCTTTTCTGGGTGATTTCATCCTGCAGCGACAGATCCGACAGCGAGATTGCAATAATCGCGCCGTTGATCGGCTGCCGCTTGCGGTATTTCTTCATCAGCCCCAGGAAACCCAGCCAGGCGGCGTTGTCTGCCTCCGCGTCGCTTTCCTGCGTGGTGTAACGCCCCGCCGTGTCGATCAGCACCGCGTCATTGGTGAACCACCAATCGCAGTTGCGGGTGCCGCCGACGCCGCCAATCGCGGCCTTGCCCAGTTTTTCCGCCAGCGGGAATTGCAGGCCGGAATTCACAATCGCCGTGGTTTTGCCCGCGCCCGGCGGGCCGATCATAATGTACCACGGCAGATCGTTCAGGTGCCGGCGCCCGCCCTTGGACTTGCGCAGCTCTTTCATCGCGTCCTTGAACTTGCCGCGTAGTTCGCCGATTTCCTCTGACAAAACATCATCTTCCGAGGTATCCACCGCCTCGGCGATCTCCTCGGTCATCTCCTTGTCCTTGCGGCGGCGGCGCCAGAAGATGATGCCGATGATGATGAAGTACAGAAGGAAGATCACCCCGATGGTGATCAACCGCGCCGTCACGCTGTCAAACGGGCGCCAGTCTTGACTGCCGATGAAGGGCGCGAAAAACCACACACAGGCCGACAGCACCGCTGCCAGGACCAGCAGGATGGTGTAGATCGACCGGAACAGGGGAAAGATATAACGGCGGATCATCCTTCAACCTCCTGAACCAGCAGGATTTCGATCCTGCGGTTCTTGGCCCGCCCTGCGCGGGTGCTGTTGTCTGCAATCGGTTCCTTGTCGGCGCGGCCCTCGGCCGACAGCCGGTCCGGATCTGTCATCACCTTGGCCATGCCTGCCATCACCGATTTCGCCCGCGCCAGTGACAGCGCCATATTGGACGGAAAACGGGAGGAGCGGATTGGAATATTGTCGGAATGGCCAGCCACGATAATTTTGCCCTTTTCGTCATTCAGCGACTCAGCCACCCGGTTCACCGAAGACCGGAATTTACTGCTGAGCTGGTCCGACCCCGAACCGAACATGCCTGAACCGGCCAGCCGGATAATCAGCGTGTTGCCCTTCTGGAAGACCTGCACGATGCCTTCCTTGATCTCCGGCTCCAAGAAGCCCGAGACCTTGGCGATCTGTTCTTCGGTCGTCGGCGCAGGCGGCGGCGGAGGCGGCGGCGGCGCACGCCGCTCCAGCTCTGCCTTGGGGCCGGAATCGACAATCGTCAGCTGCCCGACCACATTCTCGGTCTGGTTCGACAGCATCCAGCTGAGACCCAGGAACTGCAATGCCAGCACCACGCATGTGGCCGCCAGGGTGATCCACACCAGCCGCCAGACCGACAACGCCTTGAACGGTTTGATCAGCCCTTCCCAATGCGGCGACAAATCGCGCTCGATGGGCCCGCGCTGATTGCGGATGATCCGGGCCAGCGCGCCGCGGATCTGCAAATGCTTCTCGGAACCGCCCTGCTCCACCCGCAGGCGTCCCTCGAACCCCAGCGACAGGCACATGTACAGGAACTCGAGCATATCGATATTGCCGCCCGGCTCCTTCTCCAGCCGTGCCAGCAGGTCATAGAAACGGTCGCCGCCCACCACTTCGCGGTGGAAAGTCGCCACCATCGACTGCAGCCCCCAGGCGGATTGCCCGCCCCAGGGCGTGTTCAGCACCACGTCATCCAGCGTCGCGCACAGCGCATAGCGCGCAATCTTGACGGTCTGCGCGGCAATGCCCGCCTGCAGGGCGCGGTTTTCAAACGCACGTACCTCAGCCACAACATTCTTGCGCAGCCCATCCGGGTCCATGTGCTGGGCCCGGTTCCGGATGCGGGAAATCAGCGCAAACAGGGTCGAGGCACAGGCGGTCAGCTGGTTCATCCCCGTCAGCGCCATTTTCGGCGCCTTCGCCCCGCCCGCAGCGGCCTGCGGTCTGGGTGCCGCTGCCTGCGGCACGCCATAGGCGTCCAGACCGGCCTCGGCCGGTTGCTGTTCCGCTCCCGGCTGGACCTGCGGTGTCTCCGGCTGCTGCACCGGCGTGGCCGTCCGCCGCCCGCCCGGGTTCGGCTTGATCACCGTCTTGTCGGTATCCCCCGGTTCCGCAAAGGGATCGTCATAATCAGCCATCTCAGCATCTTCCCTTACGCATTACGGATCGCCCAAAGCTCCATCTTAAGCCCCGGATACTGGCCCGACACATGCACCGCGATGCCGCCCGACGTGGTCATCTTGCGCCAATAGGGGCTATCCGCATCCATCTCGAAATAGACCACGCCGGAATGATAGGGGATCTGCCGCGGCGCCACTGGCAAGGGCCGCAGGGTGATCCCCGGCAATGCCGAATTCACCAGCTGGCGGATCTCCTCGACGGGGCCGATCTTGGCTTGGCCCGAGAAATGCTTGCGCACATCCTCGGCCGGAATATCCGCGCTGACCGCCAGCACAAAACCAGCATTGCCCAGCAGCTTGCGGTCGGCAATGACCCCCACCGAGATACCGTATTTGCGCGCCTCCAGCTTGATCGGAATCGCGGTCTGCTCCAGCACTGAGCTCAGATACTGGCGCAGCACCCGGATCACCGGCGCAAAGCATTCCACCAGATTGTCATGGGTATAGGGCGGAAACTCCGGCGCCTGTTTTTCGGTCGACATGAACACCGACAGCTCCCCGGCCAGCCCGGCACAGGCGGTGAACAGCCGTTCGGGATGCAGGTTCTCGATATTGCGCAGATGCCGTACTTGCGGCAGCATCCGGTTGACCACGGCCAGCAGCATGAAATCCGACACATCCGCCACCCCGCGGGCGCCGCCGGCCTCTGACAAGCGGCCCGCCAGCGCTTCCATCCGGTGCGCCAGCAACCCCTCCAGCTCACGCAGGAAACCGCTAAGCGCAGGCGCCGCCCGCACATCCAGGCAAGCCGGGACAAAGGCCTGATCCAGCACGATCTCCTTGTCCGGGCGCACCTCGATGATGCGCGCCACGGGGATCGCCAGCAGATCGGCCAGATCGTCCACCTCCAGCGCGAACTGCAGCCGCATCTTGCCCACATCCAGCTCCACCGGCTTACGCTCGGTCGAGGTCACATCGGTCACTTCCTGCTTGTCCGGGCGCAACCGGCTGGCCGAACGTTCGGCGCCGCTCAGATCGACCTCGGTGGCGCCCTGGCGGCGCTGCGGCACGGTCATGTAGACGATGCAATCCTTGACTGTCGACGGCACTTCCATCGCCGGCGGATGCGGATCCGCCATAGGCACCCGGAACACCGTGCCGTCATGGGTCAGCCCTTCGCAGGACTTCACTGCGAACTGGCCGATCTTCAGCGCCTCATGGTCGATCTCCAGCCCGTTCACGCCCCAGGCATAGGGGCTGAGCCGCCGCGCCAGCCCGGCAACCAGCGCCTCGTTATACCGGTCGGACTGCTGGAAGTGATGCGGCTGCAGAAACAGCCCCTCCGTCCAAAGTACTTTACTGTCCCAGGACACCGGGATCTCCTCTCAGTTGCGGGCACGCGCCAGCGGCGCGGTGCGCATCAGTCCTTCAGCCTGTCCAGCTGATCCTTGTAGGCACGCGCGAACTCGCGGCTGAACAAGTCGTGAAAATCATTCTCAGCCTGATCGGAAATCTCCGCATACAGCTGTTCGTAGACGTCCCAGTACTGCGCCTTCTTGCCACGCAGGAGGCCCTTGAGGCCGGCCTTCGTTTCGATCTGGCTTTCCAGCGCCTTGGGGTCGAGCCGTTTCAAGACACCTTTCAGCGCCGCTTCCATGCCGGTAACCATCGCCACCTCATGCGCCTTGATATCGCGCAGCGCTTCTTCGGCAGCCGTCTCTGGCGACAAGTAGCCCTTGGTCGCCGGACGCACCATCGCTTCAACCGCCTGCTCCGGTGTAATCGAGAATTTCAGCGGGTTGTTTCCGCCCGCCGAGATCATCGTCTGTTCAATCCGGAATTCAGACTTGATCGAGGTCCGCGTCATCAGGATTTCGCGCAGGCCGGTGACCAGCGTCCGCATCACCCGGCCCATGCGCGCCATGGTGCTGGCGTGTTCCGTCGGATCAAGGCTGACTTCGGCGCCCGCACCCTTCAGGAACGCAGCCACCGCGTCTTGCGACTCAGCTGACGGCAGTGCCGCGGATGCGATGGTTTTTTCTTCCCCGGCAGCCGTATCCTGCACCGGCGGTATCTCGGTCGGCGGTGCGGGCGGCACTTCCGGCGGCGGCGCTGCGGGCGGGGTTTCCGGCACCGGGCCCGGAACCTCCCGCGGCGGCGGCGCGGGTTGCGGATCGGGAGCAGGCACCGGGGTTTCCGGCTCGCCTATTCCCGACAGGAAATCATCGTCCCAATCGTCCGGGATCATGCTCGACTGCGCTGCAGGCACCGCAAACCCGTCCGAAGCGGTCGGGTTGTGGTTGGCCAGACTGGCCCCCTCCCCTTCGCGCCCGTCGCTGGCTTTCTGAAAAAACGGATCTTCTTCCTCGCCCAGGGGCGGCAGCAGCTCATCAATCGGATCCACCGGATTCAGCTGCGCAGGCCCCTTCAGCCCCTCACCCAGCAAATCATCCAGGAAATCACCGCCCGGCCCCGCGTCCTCCAGCAGTTGCAGCGGATCCGGCGCATTGGCGGCATTGCCGTGCGAGGCCGGCCCCTGCGCGGCGGGGGCAGCAATCATGCCGCCGACATCCGCCAGATCATCGCGGATTTCCACCACCAGCTCATAGTTGCCGACGCACAGCACATCTCCGTTGTTAAGCGGCGTCGGCGTGCGGCCCAGCGGGATTTTGGAATAATTCAGAAAAGTGCCGTTGGAGCTGAGGTCAACCACCACCACATTGCCGTTGTGATCCTCGATCACGCAGTGATTGCGCGACAGCAGCTGGTCCGGGTCCGGCAATACCAGATCGCAGCTGGCGCCCCGCCCCACGGTCAGGCTCGGCCCCTGCATCGGAACAGGGGCCGCATCGCCGGGCATTGCGCCCGAGCTTTGGAATTTCAGTGTTACTCCCATACCTGGGCTTATCCTCCCACCAGTACGGTGACCTGTCCCATGGTGATCATCCCGCCACAGGCTGCTGTATCCAAGATGCGCGCCGCAGGCAGGTTGTTGATCAGCACCGTGCCAGACCCCTTGACGATCGGATGAGGCGGTGCCGCTGTGCACATGTCAGACACCCGCGCCGCAGGCAGGCTGCCGACAAGAACAGTCACCGCGCAGGGCGGCAGGATCGGCGTCGGCACCGGCAGCACCGGCGGCGGCGGGGTTGAGGGCAGCATGCAGGCATGCAGATCCGTCATCCGGGCCTGTGGCATTCCCATAACTTACATCCTTCCTCAGCTCTGCGTTGCCGCTTCCGGCACCTGGACCACCTGCCCCTTGCCGCCACGTGCAATATCCAGCGCCCGCTCTATCAGAACACCGCCGTGTTCTTCAAACTTATCAGACAATTGACCCAAGGCCACCATATTCATGGCAAAGGCCGCCGCCTCGGACGCGCCCGCCGGGGCGGGATATTGGTTCAATTCACCCGGCCCCAGCGTTCCAGCCGCATAAAGCACCGCCAGCGCGCAATTCACCGTGTCATCATCCACATAAGCATGATCCAATGTGATGCGCGCCTTATCGCGGTTTTCCTCGGATGGCTCAAACACCCAGGCCTCCGACGCCGTCAGCGAGGCCGGATCCTGGTCCGAGCGCGGCCCGATGTAATCGCGCGCTGCCAGACAGGCCCACCACACCCGCTCCCGCGGGGGCAGCAGTACCGCCAGCGTGCGCAGCAGATCGACCAGCGCGCCCTTGCGGTCCAGCTCCTCCAGCACCATTCCCGCCTGCGCCGTCGGGGGCGCCTCCAGCGGTGTTTTCAGGATGACATTTGCCCGTGACAACAGCTTGGCCACCGGGTCAGCGGGCATTTTCACCAGCTTTTCAAATCTTGCCGACATCTGCACCACCTAGTTGATCATCGTGAGGCCGCCCTTCAGGGTCAGCATGGCCTCACCTTTCACGGTGGTCATCGGCGCCTTGGCCTCAACCATTCCAGAGCCTTCGATCTTGATCATCGGCCCCTTGATCGTAACACCGGAATTGTCGATTTTTACTTCAGATGGCCCGACGGTGAGCGTGATCTCCTGCCCCGCCGACATCGCAATCTTGCCCGCAGTCACATCCACGGTGAGATCGCCCATCGACACGGTCTCTGTATGGTTCCCCGTTGAAATGGTTTCGGTCAGGTCGCCGGTGTCCACGTTCAGGGTCATGTTGCCGGTCTGGATGGTCTCGGATTTGTCGCCGGTCTCCACCACTTCGGTCCGGTCGCCCTCATGCACGGTTTCCGTCATGTGCTGCTGGACCGTGAAAACATAGCTCTTCTCGTCCGCCTCAGTGACTTCCGGGTCGGGCGCATCCATGCCAACTGTCACCGTTGAGCGGTCCTTGACCAGCATCTGGTGATCCTTCTCGGCCTGCACCCGCATCAGCTCGCTGTCTTTCTTGTCATCGAACATCAGTTCGTTGTAACCGCCGCCGCCCTTGGAGGAATTGGTCTTGATCCCCAGCTGGGTCTGATCGTCGGGATAGGTATAGGGCGGCATCGTTTCAGCATTGTAAAGCATGCCGGTGCAGATCGGCCGGTCCGGATTGCCGTCCTCGAACTGGATCACAACCTCCTGACCTATGCGCGGGATCGCCACCATGCCCCAGTTCTTGCCGGACCAGGGCGTCACTACCCGCACAAAACAAGACGAGGTCTCGTTCTTCTTGCCTTCCCGGTCCCAATGAAACTGGATCTTGATTCGGCCATGCTTGTCGGTCCAGATCTCTTCGCCGCTCTGGCCGACCACGGTTGCGGTCTGCAGCCCCTGCACTTCCGGCCAGGGGGTCACCAGCGGCGCCCGGAACTGATCAGCCTTCAAAATGGCACTGAAGGTCGATGCATAGACGTCGTGCTCCATCTCCTCGGGCACATCCATATTGCGCGCCTTCAGGTCGCGCCGCATCGCCCCCTTGGTGGCAACCTCCTTCTTCTTCTGACTCTCCCGCTCGCCATAATCCCAAGCCACCTTGACATGATGCTCTGTCTCGATGACGAGATATTCCTTGTTGTTCTCCTTCACCGGATGTTTTTCCATCGTGAAGGTGCTGCCGGTGCCCAGGGTCGCCACACTGGACGCACCGCGCCAGCGGATGTGCCTGACCGCCTCCGCTTCCATCCGCACCCGCGACCGCTTGTCCCCCAATGGGGTCTTGGACGGATAGCGGCCCTGGTAGTCATAGACTTCGTATGCACCGTAAGAATGGCTGCCTTTGACTATTTCAGTGGCCGCCTTCAGATCCGCCGAGGGCGTTTCAAAGTTGAAATCATTCAGCGTAACCTTGCCGCGGGTCAGGATTTCCTCCTTGGTCCATTCCGAAATATGCTCCTCGCGCCGCCGGTCACTGTCATCGCGGGCGTGGAACTCAATGCCCGCGCCGCCCTTGATCGGAGAATGCCCCCCGACGCCATCGCACAGCACCAGCTTTTCAACCGCGGTATCGCCAAGGGGACTGTCGAAGTAGAAGTAAATCCCCTCTTCTTCCATCAGCCGGCACAGAAAGGCATAGTCGCTCTCGCGGTATTGCAGGCAGTATTCCCGTTTTTCGTAAGAATCGCTCAGCTTGTCGGTGAAATCGCTGAAACCGTACTCATTGAACAGATCCGTGATGATATCGACCGAGGTCTTTTCCTGAAACACCCGCAGATCGCTGGTCCGCGTCAGCAGCCAGAACCAGGGGCGCACCTCCGCCACATACATCTCGTACCCGTTGCGGAACCCCAGATACTCGACCGAAATGCACAGCCCGTTGAACTGATGCTCGGTTTTCTGGCGCATCACATGCACATTCATCTGCTTGCCGACCAGATCCTGCAGATCGGGCTGGCTCTTGGTCGCGGCAAATTCGATTGTGGTCTCGGTCAGCTTGCTCAGCCCCTCGCGCACAATCGCACGGCTCATCATCAGACCGTCGGTGGAATATGTCCCCGACATCCAGGCGAGGTCGTTTTCATGGCCCTTACTTACAACCATGGGTCCTCCTTTCCGCGACGGGAACCGGGCCGGAAATCGCCGGCAGTGTTCTCAAACATTCGCATCATAAATCATCCAAAAGCGCGGCGAGGTCTGCATCCATTTCTCCGTCGTCATCATCGTCGTCATCGCTGTCGTCCCCGAACGACGATAGCAAATCGTCCAGGTCCCCGAGACCATCGTCATCCCCGCCGCCGTCTCCAAGATCCAGATCATCCAGGCCGAGATCATCCCCATCATCTCCACCCAAATCCAAATCGAGACCCAGATCATCGCCGTCTTCACCGCCGCCCGCAGCTGCTCCCGGTTCCGGCAGCCCGCGCGGATCAGGCGGCGAGGGTTCCGGCGCCGGCAATCCGGACCAAGGCCCCAGAATCTCGCTGCCCGTCAGAGAATTGAAGGAGGTCAGCCGCACCTCGTCCCGCCCCTTGACCGCGCTCACCGCCATGAACCCGCGTTCCTGCGCCAGCGCAATCTTGTCCAGGTCAATATTGCGCTCGGTGCAGGGCAGGGCCACCTGATCACCGAACTTGTCGTTCACATAATGATAGGGCATCTCCCCCAAAGTCATGATTTTACCCAGCTGCAGGGACGGCCCGTTCTGACGGAACGACCGCCCCAGCAGGATTGCCACCAGCACCACCGGATTGGCCCAAAGCATACCCTTCAGACCCTCGGTTTCGGTAAACTCCTCAAAATCAAACTCATAACAGGGTTCGGTCTTCTCACCATAGGGGCGCCGCAGCAGGAACCGCGGGCTGACCAGCCCCAGATGCCCGGCCTCCGCCATGCCCTGCAGCGTATCCCAGGCGTCCGCCACCAGCTTGGGCCGTTCTGCTTTGGGCGTTTTCAGGAACTCCGGCGAAATCGCAGCAAAGAACGGTGCATCCACATGCGCGGCCACCCGCGCGATGCGGCCCAGCAGTTCCGCATGCGGCGGGGTTTCCTCGAACTGATACATACCGATCAGCGCTGAATAACCGCCGCGCCCGTTCTCCTCGTCCAACGGCTCTTCGGTCAGCAGCCGCACAAAACCGGTTTTCGACAGGTCTTCTGTTGCTGCCAGATCCACGGCCAATTCCTCGGCCGAGATGTCATACAGCATCACATCCAGCGTATCATCGTCCTCGATCGAGCGCGCCATCAGATCCAGCGAGCGCCACTGCGCTTCCACCGACTGGAATTCCGGATGGTGCAGCACCAGCCGCATCGCATCTGACAGCGCCTCATCCACCGCCTTTTGCATCGCGGCAACATCCGGGTCCGGCAGCGCCCGGATATGCGGGCCGACCACCCGCGCCAGCAACTCCTCCACCGGCGAAGCCGGGCGCGGGCTGATGCCGGTTGCCCCGATCAGCTGCTGAAAGGCGCTCAGCCGTTTGTCTGCCGGTACCGAATTGCCCGCCGACGTCCGCTTCGGCGCCCGCGCCCTGGTGCCGTATTTTTCAGCCCAGGCCTTCAGCGTGCCCGCGGCATGATCCGCCGTCGCGCCGCTTTGCAACTGTTTGCGCAAGCCCACCAGTTCCGAGAACAGTTCAACGTTTTCATACAGCTCATCCGGATGCAGCCTGTCCAGGTCCTCCAGCTTCACCGCAATCCCGGCGCCGTCCTTGCCGATCGGCAGCACCAGCTCGGTGGCAAAGCTCTCAACCACATCTTCGACCGTATCCGGGTCCAGCAGGATTGCCTTACGCCCGGCAAGGTCGTCACCAACCTCCAGTTGCCCCTTGGCTGCTCTTCCCGAGAAATCGCCCAGAATGGCCAAGCGGAACCGCTTGCGCTCCAGCTTTTGCGGGTCAGGACGGTCCGCGCTCATGGTGCCATAAGCGAACTCGGGATCCTCTGATACTTCGACCTCTGCAGCCTCAGCCGCGGGTTCATCACCGCCGGCGTCCAAATCCCCTAGCAGCGCGTCGAGATCATCACCGCCCGCGCCCCCGTCTTCCTCTTCATCCTCGTCATCGCCGCCGAGATCCCCCAGCAAATCGTCCAGGTCCATATCGCCATCATCACCCATCAGGCTGTCCAGATCGGAGTCCGCATCACCCAGCCCGCCCAGCAGCGCATCCAATTCATCCTCAGCACCGCCGTCGTCTGCTGCCTCCTCCGCCGAGGCCTCCTCGCCGAGGTCTGCCAGCAGACCGTCCAGATCGCCCTCCTCTTCCTCGCTGCCAAGGTCCCCCAGAAGATCATCAAGGCTGGCGTCCTCCGCCTCCTCTGCGCCGTCCTCATCAAGCCCGCTCAGCAGCGCGTCCAGATCATCACCGCCCGCCGCTTCATCGTCAGCACCGCCATCACCGCCCAATCCGCCAAGCAGATCATCCAGGCTGCTGTCTTCGCCCTCTTCAGCGGCGGTATCTTCCGGCTCGTCCAGACTGCCCAGCAAGCTGTCCAGATCATCGCCGTCATCCCCGCCTTCAAGAAGCGCATTCAGCTCGGAACTGTCGTCGTCTGCAGGTTCTGGGCTGTCCAAATCCCCCAGCAAATCATCCAAACTGCCGCCGTCATCCGCCGTCTCCATAGATGGCTCGTCGCCCGGATCACTCAAAAGCGCATCGGGATCATCCTCGTCAGTCAGCTCACCCGGAAGACTGTCCAGACCGTCATCGCCGGCGGCAACCTCCGCATCACTCCCCGCATCCAGCAAGGCGTCCGGATCCAGCTCCGCGCCATCTGTCCCGCCGGCGCTATCGTCTTCGGCAAGGCCCGCCAGTATGTCATCAGAGACACCCTCCACAGCGGCCTCTTCGGGCGTATCGCTGCCAAGATCCGCGAGCAAGTCATCCAGACCGCCATCCCCGGCCTCATCTTCTGCAGGCGCCTCCAGCGTGTCCAGCGCAGCGCTCAATTCGTTGTCCTCGGCCTCATCCTCCGGTTCTTCCAGCCCGCCGAGGATGCCGTCCAGGTCGTCCTCCTCCACTGGCGCGTCCTCCGGAAGATCCTCTGCCAGCCCGGCCAGCACGTCTGCGGCACTGTCTTCACCGTCCGTTTCTTCAGGCGCCTCAAGGCCGTCCAGCACCGCGCTCAGGTCTTCACCTGTGTCCTCATCCTGCTCCGGGCCGCCCGCCAGCAACCCTTCCAGCACATCACCGGAGCCGTCTTCCGCCGTTTCTACAGTCTCAACCGAGGCGAGGCTGCCCAGTGCATCCGCCGCCGCGCTGCCGCCGGCTTCCTCCACCGCAGCATCGTCCAACAGCCCGTCCAGAACATCGTCCAGGCCGCCATCCAGCTCGTCGTTTTCAGTGCCGTCTTCGACCGCAGTTTCAGCCAGCCCGTCCAGCACCGATGCAGACTCATCAAAGACATCCGCGTCCGGAACCTCTGCCGCCGCCAAGCTCTCCAAGGCAGAACCCGCGGTATCATCTTCCGCTTCATCCGCCGGCGCCTGTTCCGCCAGACCGTCCAGAATGCCGGCGTGATCCTCCGCGGACAGCTCCGCAGTTTCAACCGCCGCGAGGCTTTCCAGCGCATCATCCGCTGCCGTGTCTGCCTGCTCTGGCACGTCAATCTCCGCGAGCGCATCCAGGACACCGGAATGATCTTCCGTTTCATCCTCCGGCACGTCCGCGGCTGCCAGGCTGTCCAGCACCATACCGGACACATCCTCGGCGCCGGCGTCCCCGGGTTCCTGCGCCGCCAGCCCTGCCAGCACATCACCGGAGGTATCTGCGTCTTCCGTTTCAGGCACATCCGCCTGCGCCAGTTCCTCCAGAACAGAGGCTGCGCCGTCCTCTTCTTCGAGGTCTGGCACATCAGTTGCAGCCAAAGCCGCCAAGGCATCCGCCGTATCATCCCGCTGTTCGGGATCTGCCGGTGCGGCGGCGCTCAGATCCGACAGCACATCAGCGGTTGTATCTTCCGGTGCAGGTTCCTGCGCGGCAGCACCCCGCAATCCTTCCAGCACCCCCGCCGAGGCGTCGTCAACCGCCTGGTCTTCCGGCGCCGCGTCGCGCAGCGCGTCCAGAATTCCGCCGGATGCATCCGCGGGCGCTGCAGACTCCGGAGCCGCAGCCGCAAGCCCGGCCAGCACATCGTCGCTGGTATCGGCTTCTTCCGCGGGCAGTTCCAGATTGCGCAGGCTGTCCAAAGCGGCCGCGCTGCCAGCGTCCCCCGCCGGCGCCGACACTGCCGCCAGCAGCGACGGGTCGTTCAGGATCGTCTCGATCAGCGTCTCGGCGCCGGTTTTGCCGTCCATATAGGCCATCAGGTTCTGCAACTGGGTGCGCGCCTCCAGCAGCGGACGCAGCGCATCCACCTTGGCGGCAATGGCGCCGGGCGAAAAATCCGCCATGCTCTCAAACGTCAGGTCGACCGCCAGATTGCCCTCGCCGGTCAGCGTGTTGGGCACTGTAAAAGCGGCGCGCGGCGCCAATGCTTTCATCCGTTCGTCAAAATTGTCGACGTCGATTTCCAGAAACTTGCGGTCGGCAATACCAGGCTGTTCAACTGTGGATTTGCCCGCCAGATCGCTCATCACACCCATCACAAAGGGCAGCTGCACCTTCTTCTCGGCGCCATAAAGCTCCACGTCATATTCGATCTGAACGCGCGGCGCCCGGTTGCGGGCAATGAACTTTTGCGAGCTGTCAGCCATTTCCATGCCCTTTCAGCTGCGCAATCTCCGACCGCAACGCCTTGATCTCCTCATGCAGCTCCATCACATGCGCGTCCACCACATCGGTCTCCGATTTCACCAGATCGCGCAGTTTCTCGAATTCGGCCTCGGCGTCCGCCTCCACTGCGGTCTGCATGGTGTTGACCAACAGGCCGATGAACAGGTTCAGAACCGAAAACGCAGTGATCACGATGAACGGCACAAAGAACGACCAGGCAAAGGGAAACTGTTCCATCACCGGCCGCACGATGCCCATCGACCAGCTTTCCAAGGTCATGATCTGGAACAGCGAATACAGCGACCGCCCCAGGGTGCCGAACCATTCATCAAAGGCCTGTCCGTACATCATCGTCGCCATCACGCCGAAGACATAGAACACGATAGAGATCATCACGATCACCGCGCCCATGCCCGGCAAGGCATCCAGCAGCGCCTGCACCACGGCCCGCATCTGCGGGATGACCGACAAGAGCCGCAGCGCCCGAACCACCCGCAGCCCGCGCAGTGCCGACAGGCCCTGGCTGTCGGGGAACAAGCCAAAAGAGACCACAATCAGATCAAAGATATTCCAAGCCGACGCAAAGAAGCGCAGGCCATAGGCAAAGAGCTTCAGCGCCAGTTCCAGAACAAAAATGCCCAGAACAACAGTGTCGATAACATCCAGCAGACCGCCCGCATGCGCCCGCACCGCAGCAGAGGTGCCTAGGCCCAGAGTAATTGCATTGAAGATGATGATGCCCAGAATGGTATTGGTTACCCATTGGCGTTCAACAAACAACCGGGCCCGCTTCCGCAGGCTGGTGTCTGTCCGGCTGTCAATTTGCTGTTCCACTTTGCGGGTTTTCCTCCTTGGTCCTGCAGCTGCCGTCTTGCCGACTGTCAGAATGCTTTGACTGCGCTTGAGGCGACGTCAGCAGCGTTCTTGAAAAAGTCCGCCCAGCGGTTGGACGTATCAAGGTTGGGGATTTTCTTGGGCTGCGCCTTGACCAGATCGGTTTTGGCCTTCTTCAGCGCCGCCAGCACATCGACAGGTTTACCCCCCAACTGGGTTTCGAACTTCAGAAGATCGGCTTGACCTTTCTCGAGGTCCTTGCGCGCCTCCTGAATTTTCTTGTCGCCGCTTTTGTCGCCGCTGAGCTTGGAAATCGCAGTCAGAAACTCTTCCTTCATCTGACCAACTTTCAGGGTCATCGCCTCGTGGTTCTTGTTGGCAGCCTCAATAGCTGTCAGCGCTTTGTCGATTGCACTTTCCGCATTTGAGACTTCTTCGGCGGCGATTTTGACGTTGGCCCGGTACTGCTTGGCCCATTCGGCTATATCCTTGGCGGTGGAGACCACCAGCGAGACAGATTTTGTCAGCAGCGCCACCCCGGCAACAATCGTCGCGATCAGCAGCGGGGTCGCTGCGCCGGCGGTTGCCACCGTTGCAACCACCGCAAAGGCGATCGCCGTCGCCACCACGACGAACTTGATGATAGTCCAAATCAGCTTGCCGTTATCTTTCTTTATCTTGGCGCCTTCCTGAATCTTTTTGCAGCCCGCCTCATGTGCGGGCTTGGTCAGCTTGGCAATGGCCTCCTGATACAGATTTTGCGCTTGCTGCTGAATTTTCAGCAGCTCACTGTCCTTGAAGGCATTCATTTCATTTGTGGCCGTTTCGACTTGTTTGCCAGTTGGCGGAGTCTTTGCGTATTTCTTCTCAAACGCCTTTTCCAGCGCGATCATCTTCTTTTCGACGCCATCAATCAGCTTCTGGATCGACTTGATAAGGCTAGCCAGCGCTTTCTTGTACGCTGCCTGGATCGTCTTCCCGACTTCAACCAGGTATGTGTCTTTGCTCTGGCTGCCGATCTTCGTCAGGCCACCGTTCTTCCAGCTAAACGCAACGTCTCCCTTGAGCTCGACATACTTCTTCGAGCTCGTCATTTTCATTTTCTCGACGATCTTATAACCGGTTGTTTCCATTACAAATTGCATAGCATAGCCTCCTCATCTCAATCGAATGCGTATGTGAACTCCCCGTCCTTGACGTCTACTCCGACCTTCTGCACTTCCTCGCCTTCCATCAGGCGCTTAAGAAACTCATTCGAGATATCCGGCAGCATGGTGTTGGTGACGATCGCGTCGATCATCCGGCCGCCGCTGTCCAGCTCCTGACAGCGGTTGACGATTTCCTCGACCACCGCATCCGAGTATTCGAACGGCACCCCATGCGTTTCCTGCACCCGCTTCTGGATCCGGCCCAGCTGCAGCTTGGTGATCTCGCCGATCATGTCAGGGCTGAGCGGATAATAGGGGATCGCCACCAGGCGCCCCAGCAGCGCTGGCGGGAACACTTTGACCAGCGGGTCGCGCAGGGCTTTCGCCATACCCTCCGGTTCCGGCATCAGATCCGGGTCCGAACACAGATCCATGATCGTTTCGGTGCCAACGTTTGAGGTCAGCAGGATTAGCGTGTTCTTAAAGTCGATAATCCGGCCCTCACCGTCTTCCATCACCCCTTTATCGAACACCTGGAAAAAGATCTCATGCACATCCGGATGCGCCTTCTCAACCTCATCCAGCAGCACGACGGAATAGGGCTTGCGCCGCACCGCCTCGGTCAGCACCCCGCCTTCGCCATAGCCGACATAGCCCGGAGGCGCGCCTTTCAAGCTGCTGACGGTATGGGCTTCCTGATATTCGGACATGTTGATGGTGATGACATTCTGCTCGCCGCCATACAGAACCTCAGCCAGCGCCAACGCCGTTTCGGTCTTACCCACGCCTGAGGTGCCCGCCAGCATGAACACCCCGATCGGCTTGTTCGGGTTGTCCAGCCCGGCGCGGCTGGTCTGGATGCGTTTGGCGATCATCTTCATCGCATGATCTTGGCCGATCACCCGTTTCGCCAGATGTTCCTCCAGGTTCAGGATCGTCTCGATCTCGTCCTTGACCATGCGGCCGACCGGAATACCGGTCCAGTCGCCCACCACGCTCGCCACGGCCTGATGGTCGACAATCGGCAGGATCAGCGCGCTGTCGCCTTGCAGTGCTTCCAGTTCCGCATTCTTGTCTTTCAGCTCCTGCATCAGCTTGGCGCGGTCTTCATCGGACAGCGGGCTATCGGCAGCGCCCTCCGCTGCGTCATCCCCAGCATCCGGGTCAGCGTCCACGGGCGCGGCCCCCTCCCGGAGTTTGGCGCGCAGGTCCAGAATGCCCTCGACAACCGCCTTTTCCTTGTCCCAGCGTTCGGTCAGCCCGGCCAGCCGTTCCTCCTCTGCGGCCTTGGCGGCCTGCACCGCTTCGCGCCGGTCTGCGACCTCGTAACCTGCGGTCTCGTCGCGGCCGATAATCTCCAGTTCGGTGGTCAGCGCCTCAATCCGGCGCTGGCTGTCATCCACCTCGGCCGGCACTGCGTGCTGGCTGACCGCCACGCGGGCACAGGCGGTATCCAGAAGGCTCACCGATTTGTCCGGCAGCTGCCGCGCCGGGATGTAACGGGCCGAGAGGCTGACGGCAGCCTCGATCCCCTCGTCCAGAACCTGCACCCGGTGATGGCCTTCCAGCATCGAGGCGATGCCGCGCATCATCAGGATCGCCTTCTGAATGTCCGGCTCGTCGATCTTGACCACCTGGAAACGCCGGGTCAGCGCCGGGTCTTTCTCGATGTATTTCTTGTACTCGGCCCAGGTGGTTGCGCCGATAGTCCGCAGCGTGCCGCGCGCCAGCGCTGGTTTCAGCAGGTTGGCCGCATCGCCGGTGCCGGCCGCACCGCCCGCGCCCACCAGCGTGTGGGTCTCATCGACAAACATCACAATCGGCACCGGGCTGGCCTGCACCTCGTCAATCACCTGGCGCAGACGGTTTTCAAATTCGCCTTTCATGCTGGCGCCAGCCTGCAAGAGGCCCACATCCAGCACCAAGAGCCGCACGTCCTGCAAGCTGGGCGGCACGTCGCCGCGGGCAATCCGCAGCGCAAAGCCTTCGACCACAGCCGTTTTACCCACCCCGGCCTCGCCGGTCAGGATCGGGTTGTTCTGCCTGCGGCGCATCAGAATATCGACGATCTGGCGGATTTCCTCATCGCGGCCGACAATCGGATCGATCTCGCCATTGCGTGCCTGTTCGGTCAGATCGGTGCAGAATTGCTCCAGCGCCTCGCCCTTGCCCATCGCGCCCGGCGCCATCGAGCCGGAAGCCTCCCCCGGTTCCGCGCCGCCGCCGGTGACGTTCGTGCCATCCTGCGCGCCCAGCCGTTCCTCGGGCGAGCCATCAGTGGCATCATTGAAGTTATCCGCCAGATCATCAGCGCCGATCGTCGCCAGCTCCGGCGACATGTTCGACAGGATGTTCCGCAGCGCAGGCGTCTTCAGCATCCCCAGCAGCAAATGGCCGCTGCGCACCTGCCCAGCCGAATACAGCAATGACCCCCAGACCCAGCCGCGTTCCATCGCATCCATCAAATGATCCGACAGGTCCGAGATCGTCGAGGCCCCGCGCGGCAGCATATCCAGTGCCCGGGTCAGCTCGGTGGCAATCTTTCCCGCATCCAGATCGTAATGCTGGATGATCCGGTGAATGTCGCTGTCCTGCTGCGCCAAAAGCTGATGCAGCCAATGCACCAGCTCCACATAGGGGTTGCCCCGCATCTTGCAGAACACGGTTGCGCTTTCCACGGCCTGGTATCCCAGCTTGTTCAGCTTGCCAAACAGCGCCACGCGGCTGATCTCGGTCATCTTAAATCCCTCCCTCTACTCGCTCTTCAGCCCCGGCGCCAAATCCCGGGTACAGGTATAAATCACTCACGTCCGGCTGGTCCGCATCCGGGTCCGGGCGCGACCGGACCCAGCTGGTATGCCCCAGCCGGGTGGTGCCGCCCAAGGATGCGCGCGGCACCTCGTCGCCTGCCAGGATCAGGTTCACATCCCAATCCAGAAAATCGCCGGCATAAGACCGCACAATCGCGCGCAGCCGTTTCAACGCCTCGCCGCCCGGCAAGAGGCGTTCGTAATCTTCCAGTTTCAACGGCCCGATCCGGATGCGGAACTTAGCCGAGCGGCTCCAGACCTGGTCGCCGATGCTGGTGGTCTGCCCCAGCCCGCCATAGCCCAGCTGCCAGCGGTCGTCCGGCTCCAGCTCCAGCCAGCTGCCGACAAATTCCTCCAGCTGCACCGGCACCTCGAAAAACGCCGACAGGATCGACACCAGCCCCTCGGCATTCTTGGCACCCTTGGCCAGATGGCCGGCAAAATGCAGCTTGGCGAGATCGGGCATGTCGTCCCGGTCGCCGAACTTAAATCCGTTATAGCCGATCAGCGACGACACCTTGCGCGCCATCGGATCATCCGCCCGGTCAAAACTGACCGCCGGAGACCCCTGCGTCCAAGCCCGGTACAGCAGGCTCATCAGCCGGTGCGTCAGCATATCGGCAAAGGCCACCATCGTCGGGTCGCGGTGGTTGCGTTTGCGGTCGCGGGCATATTCGGTCAGATGCAGCGGCAGCGGTCCCTGCGGGCCGAACAACCCGAAGAACCGGTTGGTGAGAACCGCCGGCTTGCCACCCTCGGCCGGTTTGAAATCCGCAATGGTCGAGGGCGGGAACGCCAGCTCGGCCTCTTGCCCCAAACGCAGCTTGTCCTCGCGCGGGCGGCGGCTTTCGCCAAGGCGCGGGGCGTCATTGAAATGCGCCTCCAATACCCGCAGGGCCTGAAAAACATGGTGCTTTTCAGGCGCCGTGGCCAATCGGCCATACAGGCTCAGATCGTCCGGCCGAGGCCCTTTTCCGGTCGCCATCTGGCAATTTCCCCGCGTTTTTCAGTCTTCAGGACTGTCTCCGTGAATGAGTTGATGCTGGCATAGCCGCGGAAGAACCGCTCCAGCACGGCCCCCAGCACATAGATGTTGCTGCCCTCGAAATAGCTCTCATCAAAGCCCAGGGTGATTTCCAGCCCGCGCACCGCAGTCGACAGGATCTCGTCGCTCATCCGCCGCACGATGGGGCGTGCACCCACCGACAGGATCCCCTCCAGCTGCTTCTCCGTCACCCGGTCGCCCAAGGGCGCATACAGCCCGACCAGCTCGCGCAGCGCCTCCGCAGACTGGCCCTTGCCGGTCTCGGCAATCGACACGTAGTTGAGGCTGAGGTGCGAGATCAGACGCCAGGCGGTATCGCCCTGTGCCAGGGTGGGGTGCGGACGGGTCGGGGACACCGGCAGCGTCACCTTGCGCACCGGGCCGCCCTCGGGCAGGTGGAACACATCGTCATTGCCGGTGGCCAGCAGCATCGGCAGGTCGCGGTTGGTGCACAGCGCGTTGACCGCCAGCTGCTCCAGCCCCGAGGAATAGGGCACCTGCGACCGGTCCACCAGCGTCAGGTAGACTTCCGACCCCAGGTAGGAGCTGCGCACCCCGCGCAAGCGCTCTTTCTCCGAGCGCTGCCGCATCCGCCGTTTGACGGTGTAATAGGCCGGGTGGCTTTCGCCCGCAGCAGTGAAATCATTGGCGGAATAGAACGGGCGGAAGATCACATCTTCCTCCCCCTCGCCGCTGATCCCGGTCACGCTGTTCAGCCCGTAAATTTCAAAATCCAAACCGGCGGTCCGGTTCGGGATCACGTGGTGTTCGGTATCAATCGGCGCAATCCGCACCCGGTCGCAGCGTTTTTCGAACAGGTTCACGGCCGGCACCGTGTTCAGCTTGAACACGTCCGGCACCACGATCGGGGCGATCTCCGGCATCCCTTCACGCAGCAGGATATACAGATCCACCTCATCGCCAGCGGATTTCGCCAATCCCGCCTGCAGCCCCTGCAGTTCAACAAACCGGAACCGCTCCGGCATCGCAAAATATTCCTGCAGCAACCGGTAGCCGTCATAGACCCGGCGCGGCAGCGGCAGCAGCGCCTCCTCCGGGCCAAAGCCCTTTTGCACCACTTTGGCACCGCGCAGCGGCAGCTGCCAATCCGCGCGCCGGTCGGTGGATCGCGCGACAATTCCCTGCACCTGGGTGCACAAAAGCTCCAGCAATGGCCAGCTGTTGCCCGCCTCGCTGGTCAGATACAGCGACAGATCATCCATCCCCAGCTTACTGATCGGATCGCCATCAATCCGCTTGATCCGCAACCGGATGCCAGCGCGGGCATCATATCCCGCAGCAACCCCCGCCGCGACCAGCTCGCCGCGCCCGTCAATATACTGCGCCTCGGTGATCTGGATCGGCCACATGGTCAGATCAGCGGAGGTACGGAATTCGCAAGGCGTCTGCTCGCCCTCGGTCAGCCGCGACCGCAGGGTCGATCCGCGTTTCAGCACGTAACCGCTTTTAACCGCCGAATTGGCCACATCCGGCTCAAACGACGCAATCATCATCGACGGCGTCGGCGCCAGGTAATGCGGATAGATGATCTCCAGAAGATTCGAGGTGAAGTTCGGATACTGCAGTTCCAGCTCCAGCTGGACACGGGCAGTCAGAAACGCCGCCCCCTCCAGCAGCCGTTCCACATAGGGGTCAAGAACCTCAACCCCTTCCATCCCCAGCCGCGCGGCGATCTTGGGATAGGCCGCCGCAAACTCCCCGCCCATGTCG
Source organism: Leisingera sp. F5 (assembly GCF_001593695.1). Classification (NCBI taxonomy): domain Bacteria; kingdom Pseudomonadati; phylum Pseudomonadota; class Alphaproteobacteria; order Rhodobacterales; family Roseobacteraceae; genus Leisingera; species Leisingera sp. F5. The sequence goes on from NZ_LUKH01000016.1 coordinate 76,547, forward strand.
CGCAGGTAGTTCAACTCGTTCTCGTAATGGGTCAGCAGCCGTGTATCCATCACATGGCCCTTTCCATTTGCACTTCGCCAGTGGTCAGATCGACCTTGCTGCGCAAATACAGCTCCAGCGGCATCGGCTGCGCCCACATGTCGGCGCGGATTTCCAGCCCTACGGTCATCTCGGTGGCATCTGTGCCATCCTGCAGCCGCACATCCACCGAGCCTTCGATGATCCGCGGCTCATAGGTGGCAATCGCCTGCTTGATTGATTGGCGGATCGCCTCGGCCTTTTCACTGGTCGAGGCTTCGCCGGCCACTTCGATCAGCCCGTAGTTCAGCACAGACGCCGACACCGATGGATACTTCTGCGCGTCAAAATGGCTTTCGACATTCTGTGTGTTCAGCAGCCAGGACAGATCGCGCTGGATGATTTCCCGCAGGCGCGACAGATCGATAACCCGGCTCTCGCGGGTTTCCTTCTGATCGCCTGGTGCATTGTCTGTCAGCCGGTCCAGCAGCGATGGCTGCAGGCGTTCGGCCAGAGTTTTGTCAGCCATTCTCTATGTCATGCCCATCCATCCGGAGTGTGCGCACATCCATGATGGCAATATCTTCATCGCCGATCGCCAGCAGCCGCTGGCCAAGACCGGTGTAGGTTTCCGCGCCGGCATCCTCCCACACGGTGGCACGCGCCAGCATCGACAGCCCGTCGGCTTTTTCCGAGCCGGGGTAGCGCGTCGGGATCATCGCCGCCACCGAACCGCCGCCCGCCAGGGTCAGCGTGCCGGCCGTCCAGACGGCGTCGCGCAAATCGCTCGGCTCCTCCGCCTCAAACGAGACGATCTGGGAAAACGGCAGCCAGTAGTATTTGCCGTTGACCACGGTCTCCAGTACCGGACCCAGCCGCATGTCGGCATCGGCGATCCAATCGAATTTCTTGCCGTTGACCTCGCCAGAGCTGGCCGGGGCTGCATCAAACGCTTTTGTGCGCAGTTCAGCGGCTTCCGTCGCCTTGCCCTGCGCCAGAAGTTTCTGCGCCTCGATCAAATGCGCCAGCCATTCCTCAGGCTCGCCCAGGATCAGCGGCGACTTTTCACCCGCAAACACCTTTTCGCGGTAAACCTCGCAGATGATCGCCTCGCGGTAGGCCTGCGCCATCACGGTGGCGCCTTCATCCAACCCTGCGGCCGCCTTCAGCTGCGCAATCGCCCGGTTCCAGTCGCCCAGCACACACAGCAGCTGAAACAGGAAAACCCGCAGTTTGGCGTTGCTCGCATCACCCCGGATCTTTTGCTGCAGCGCCTCCAGCGCCGCCCTGGGATCACCAGCTTTCAGATGCTCTTCGGGTGTCATGGGGGTCTACTCCGAAACTAGGGTGGATGCTGCAAATACGCCGGAAAAAACGGACCCCGGCCGCAAATACGCCCGGGGCCAGCCATTGGTTTTACTCGACCTTGCCGGTCTGAACGTTCCACTTGAAGGTGCCTTCAGTGGTCAGTTTGCCGGTTTTCTGGTTGGTCGATTTGTACTCATGCTCGATCGAGGCATAAGCCAGCGACCAAGTCTCTTCTGGGATGCCGTCTTCGCTGCCCGAAATTGAATAGCTGTCGATCACCACGTCTTTCAGCTTCCAGACCGAATAGACCAGCAGGCCCGCACTGGCGCTGTCGCCGGACCGGCACCAATGCATGATGATTTCCGGGCGCACGGTGCCGTTGGCCACCGACAGCGCAAGACCGTTGGACGCTTTGCCCATCTGCGAGGTCAGCTCGATCTTGCCGAAGTTCGAGTTCGCATGCATCCGCTGGGTCGACCCCAGATCGGTCATTTCAACGGCACGCTCGACATTCCAGCTTGCGGACTGGATGACGATCCATTTCTTGTGCTGTTCTTCGGTGGCGTCACCCTCGACATCCGAGATTTGCACAAACATGTTAGCAGCCATTTTTCTATCCTTTCAATAACTAAGATCTCTACTGCACTATGATCGTTTGAGGCTGGGGAGTGGAAAATCAGCCTCCCTTTTCCGAGGGCAGTTTGGATACCAGCCGCAGCGAGACAGAAAGCCCCTCAAGCTGGTAATGCGGGCGCAGGAAGAATTTTGAGGTATAATACCCCGGATTGCCCTCGACCTCTTCCACAACCACTTCGGCTGCGGCCAGAGGTTTGCGCGCCTTCTCGTTCTCCGAAGAGATATCCGCGTTGAAATCAACATAGTTGTTGATCCAGTCCTGCAGCCAGGACTCCATGTCCTGACGGCTTTTGAACGAGCCGACTTTGTCCCGCACCATGCACTTCAGATAGTGCGCAAACCGGCATGTGGCGAACAGATATGGCAGCCGCGCGCCCAGATTGGCGTTGGCAGAGGCGTCCGGATCGTCATATTCGGCCGGTTTGTGCAGCGATTGCGCGCCCATAAAGGTGGCGACATCGGTGTTTTTGCGGTGAATGAGCGGCATCATGCCGTTCTTCGCCAGTTCCGCCTCGCGCCGGTCGTCGATGGCAATCTCGGTCGGGCATTTCTGATCGACGCCGCCATCGGTGGTCGGGAAGGTATGCGAGGGCAGGTTTTCCAGCGTGCCGCCGCTTTCCACACCGCGGATCCGCGAGCACCAGCCGTACATCTTGAACGACCGGGTGATGTTCACCGCCATGCCATAGGCCGCGTTGACCCAGCCGTATTTCTCGCTGGTGGCGCCTGCGGTGTCTTCCTCAAAGGCAAACTCGTCCACCGGATCGGTTTTGGAGCCATAGGGCAGACGGCCCAGGAACCGCGGCATGGCCAGGCCGACGTATTTCGCATCCTCGCTGTCGCGCAGGCTGCGCCAGGCGGCATATTCCGGGGTCTGGAAAATCTTGGTCAGATCGCGCGGGTTCGACAATTCCGCCCAGCTGTCCATCTGGAACAGCGTCGGCTTGGCGCCGGTGATCAGCGGCGCATGCGCGGCTGCGGCGATCTTGGACATTTCACCCAGCAGTTCGATGTCCGGCGGCGAATGGTCGAAATGGTAATCCGCCACCAGGGAGCCATAGGGCTCGCCGCCCAGCTGGCTGAATTCCTCGGTGTAGATCTTCTTGAACAGCGGCGACTGATCCCATGCCGTGCCCTTGAATTTCTTCAGGGTCTTGGACATTTCCTTTTTGGTGATCGGCATCACCCGGATTTTCAGCTGCTCATCGGTCTCGGTGTTGTTGACCAGGTAATGCAGACCGCGCCAGGCGCTTTCCAGCTGCTGGAAATCCTCGTTGTGCAGGATCAGGTTGACCTGCTCGGTCAGCTTTGCGTCAATCGCCGACACAATGCTCTCGATCGAGCGCAGCGCGTCATCGGACACCAGCGCAGTGTTTGCCAGCGCCTGCTCGGCCAGGGTCTTGACCGCGCTTTCAACGGCTGTCTTGGCCTGGTCCGATTTGGGGCGGAATTCCTTTTGCAGCAGGCTCGCGAATTCGGCAGAGCCAAAGGCGGCTTCACCACCAGCGGCTTCCGCCTGGAGTTCTTCTTCAGCCATCTTTGTCCTCCTCTCTTATTCTTCGCTCTCGGCGTCGCCGCCGGGTTTCGGCTGCGCTGCCAGCGTCTTCAGCAGGCTCGGGTCCTGAATGATCTTCGAGATCAGATCCTCGGCGCCGGTCTTGCCGTCCATATAGGTCATCAGGTTGCTGAGCTGGGTGCGGGCTTCCAGCAGCTCGCGCAGCGGCTCCACCTTGGCGGCAATCGCGGCGGGCTTGAAATCGTCCATGCTCTCGAACGTGATATCGACCGCCAGGTTGCCCTCGCCGGTCAGCGTGTTGGGCACGGTGAAGGCGGCGCGCGGCGCCATCGATTTCATCCGGTCATCGAAGTTGTCCACGTCGATTTCCAGGAACTTGCGGTCCGCAACGGCGGGCTGCTCCACTTCGGATTTGCCCACCAGGTCGCTCATCACGCCCATCACAAACGGCAGCTGCACCTTCTTCTCGGCGCCGTACAGCTCCACGTCATATTCGATCTGGACCCTTGGTGCCCGGTTGCGGGCAATGAATTTCTGTGAACTTCCGGCCATCTAGGTCTCCTTACTCGTCTTGCTTTCACGGTTGCCGCGGCCCGTTCCGCCGCTGCAGATCCCGCGTCCGTCAGTCGTCGTCATCTTCGTCGATCCCGCCGATCAGGTGGACATTCTCCACCCCCTGCGGCGCCATGTCATTCATAATGGTGAGGAAGTCGGCCCCCACCAGCTTTTTCGCCCGGTGCAGCAGGATCGGCAGCGGGCTTGAGGGTTCCGCCCGCCGGTAATAGCCGATGATCCGGTCCAGCGCGTTGGACACATCCGCGGGCGAATTGATCACCCCGGGCGCGCCGGGCGCCGCCCGCCCGCCTGCCGTCGGTGCATCCGCCCCGCCGTCCTCGGCGGCGCCGTCTTCGGCAGCCTCTTCATCAGCGGCCTCTGACCCTGTGCTGATATTGCCATAGTCACGAATGCGCTTGGCGATTTGCTGCAACAGTTTGATCAGCCCGCTCAGATCCGGTCCCTGCCCCGGCGTCTGCTCGTCAAATACCGCCGAGATCGCCCGGACATTCTCCTCTGCCGCTTCAATCGCCGCAAGACGTTCCGCCACAATATCTTCGTCGCTGTCCTGGAACGCGGCGCCGATGGTCGCGGTGTCCGGAATGTGCTCCATGCTTTCAGGGGCGGTCATCACCCCTTCGGCAATCTCGATGTCGCGCAGGCAAAACCGCCCGAAGCCGCGGCTTTCGGACAGCGGCGCCCGGCGCAGCGAGCGGTACAGCGGCGATGCCCCCGCCATGCCGTCGGGCTGGCCGCACAGATCCTGCACCGCGTTGATCCGCATAGTAGGATCGCCGTCGTCCTCATCCAGCTCCGGATGGCAGCTTTCCCAGAACTCCTCCAGGCAGCCGCGGACATAGGCTGTCACATCGGCAAAACCGGTCAGCCCTTCGGAATGCAGCAGCGCATCGCCCAGGAACACTGCAGCGCGCAGGTCATGGCTGCGCTCCAGCACTTCCAGCGCTTTCTTTTGAACTTCGCGGTAATCCGGATCCGTCGCCTCGATCGTCTCGTTGCCCACAACCGATTCTTCACCCGGCTGGGCGGCCAGCTCCATCTCCGTGAAGGCTGGATCGTATTCGAGGTTCTCGCCGCTGGGTGCGTCGCCCCCTTTGGATTGCAGTAATGCTGCTGGATCCATGTATGTGCCCCCCGTTTTTTCCGGTTTTGCGGCCTTATTGACGTAACGTCAAGCAAACCCCCACCCTTTTCAGGTCCGGTGGTTAAGGTTGCCCTAATCTCAAACTAAAACTTGACCCCAAGAGAGCCTTATCGGCATCCTAAAGTCAAATGTTTTCACAGCTTTTTGCGGCGGGCGAATAATGAGTATTGAGCGCATTTCCGGCAAGGAAGTCAAAGCGATGGTTCGCGAAGGGGCCAAGAAACGGATGAGTTTCGCCTTCTGTCTGGACCAAGGCAAAGATCCGCTGCTGATGATCCAGCCGGGCAAGAAACCCGAAACCCTGAAGAACCCGATGAAAAAGGAGGGCGGCGGCCCGCCGATGGCCTGGGGCACCTATGTGGTGCGCTCCGGCGAGATGGAAATGACCTGCGAAACCGCGCCGCAGCGGATGGTCACCGAACTGAAGAATTTTCTTAAACGCAACAAGCCCCAGGTCAACGTGCTGTTCTACGATGACGGCGGCAACCTGCTCGACAGTCTCAAACCGGAAAAACCCGAAGGCCAGGTGACAGAAGAGGACACCTCCGACATTTCCGCCTCCGGCATCGACGCCAGCGCCATCGCACCGCTGAAACGGCGGCTGAAACGCATCCAGCCGCGTATCGGCCTGGCACCCGGCCCTCTCGAGCTGAAACTCAAACGCGCCCTCGCCAAATCCGTCAGCCTGATCAACGATGGCCGTCTGCAGGAGGCCGAGACGATGGTTGTGGTGATCGAACGCGCCGTCGCCCGCATCGGCCAGGACCGCGAGGACGAGGCCAAGACCCTGAAACGCGGCCAGCGCGAGATGGACCAGCGTTCTTTGGGCGCCCAGGTCAAACGCGCGCAATCCTTGCAGGCCAATGTCGCCCGCGCGCCAGGCAAGGTCCGCGACCGTCTCGGCCGCGCCCTGCATGTGGCCGCCCGCCATTTGAAACGCCGCGACCTCGACTCGGCCCGCGACGCCATGGACAAGATCGAAAAGGCGCTGACCGCCCTGGTCTGACCAAACACCCCAATCCGCGCGCCGCGGGCTGGCCGACGATAACCGGAACCCGGAGACAGTGATGCCTTTGAAACACGCGCTATCTGCCCTCGCCCTCGCGGCCCTGCCGCTGGCGGCGGCTGCCGAAACCGGCCCCTTGCGGGTCGAGTTGAACAAGATCGAGGAGATCGACACCGGCGGCTGCCGCGCGTTCTTCCTGTTCCGCAACCAGACCGGCAAAAGCTTCGAGGGATTCGAGATGTCGCTGGCGATCCTCGACGGCCAGGGGGTGATCGACCGGCTCTTGTCGATCGACGCCGCCCCTCTGCCCGTTCAGCGCACCACGCTGAAACTGTTTGAGATTCCGGAAATCGCCTGCAGCAACATCTCCGAAATTCTGCTGCATGACATCACCTCCTGCCAGCCGCAGAACGAGGCGCAGATGGACTGTTTCCCGGTCCTCGAACTGGGCTCCCGCGCCGCCGCCCCGCTGGTGAAATAAGCCATGGCCGGCACCTGGGATATACTCGGTACCGGCGGCCCGGTGATTGCGCTCCTGGCGCTGATGTCGCTGCTGTCGCTCGCCGTGATCGCCGTCAAACTGATCCAGCTCTGGCCGGTCCGCTCCGGCCAGGACACCCGTGAACAGGCTCTGACCCTGTGGAAGGACGGCGACCGCACGCAGGCGCAGAGCAGTGTTTCAGCCGGAAAATCCCCCGCCGACCGGGTCATGGCCTACGCCATGCAAGCCCTGCAGGAAGGCCTGCGCGGCCCGCTTCTGCAGGATGAACTGCAGCGCCGCGGCAACGAGGAAGTGAGCCGGATGAATTCCCTCATCCGCCTGCTGGAACTGATCGCCATGGTCTCGCCCCTCCTCGGCCTTCTCGGCACCGTGCTCGGCATGATCCAATCGTTCCAGGAACTGGAGCTGGCGCAGGGCGCCGCCAACGCCTCGGTGCTGGCCGGCGGTATCTGGCAAGCGCTGCTGACCACCGCCGCGGGCCTCTTGGTCGCCATCCCCGCCGCTGTCGCCGCAGGCCTGTTTGCCGCCCGCATCGACGCCGCGGCGCAAGCCATCGAAAGCGCCGCCGGCCGCCTGCTCTTGATCGACGGGTCGCGCTGACACGGGAGAGGATGCCATGATGATCAACCGGCCCGCCCGCCCCCGCGCCCTGATATCGCTGGTGCCGATGATCGACGTCATGCTGATCCTCCTAGTGTTCTTCATGGTGACCTCTACCTATCTGAACCTTGACATGATCCCGGCGGTGAAACCTTCCAAAGGCGCCGCGGGCAACATCCAGGCCCCGGCCGGCACCCTGATGATCCGCCTCGGCGCCGACGGCGTGCCGGTAATGCGCGGGACCGCGCTGGACGGTGAATCCCTGCGTGCAGTCCTCGCCTCAGCCGTCGCCGAAGAACCTCTGACCCAGGTCGTCATCCTGCCCTCCGGCGCCGCCCAAACCCAGGCGCTGATCACCGTGATGGACAGCGCCGCCCTGGCCGACGTCACCCGTCTGCGCGTGCTGCGGCTGGAGGCAGCGCAATGAAGCTCAAGCGCCCCGCCCCCAGCCCCCATTCGGAAACTATCATCGCCCTGATCGACGTGGTGTTTTTCCTTCTGGTCTTCTTCATGCTGATCGGCCGGATGGACGCCACCGCCCCGTTTGATGTGCGTCCCGCCACCGCCGTCGCCGGCCGCGACATGCCTGCGGGCGGCATCACCCTGGCCATCTCGGCCACCGGGGATCTGGCGCTGGACGGCGATGCCATCGCCCGCGGCGCCCTCTCCCCTGCCCTTTCCGCCCTGCTGTCGGACAACCCGGACCTGCGCCTGCGCATCAACGCCCACCGCGCGGCTGAGCTGCGCCGGGTGCTGCCGCTGGTGGCCCAGGGCGAGGCACTGGGATTTAGGGACGTGGTGCTGGTGGTCACCCCGGAAACGGACGGGTGAGCCGCGCTCCGGGCATATGGGCGCTGGGTCTTGCGGCTTCTGCGCTGGTCCACGCGGCAGGCGCCGGCGCGTTGCTCATCTCCCTGGTACCGGACCCGGTGCCGCAACAGCCCAATCCCGAAAGCAGCCTCAACCTGCAGGCCCACCGCATCCCGCGCTCCCAGGCCGTGCCGCAAGCGGCAGAAGGGGAACAAGCCCCTGAAAGCGAGGCAAAAAGCCAGGGCCTCTCTGCCGGTGCCATCCCGCAATCAAACGCCAGGCCGCAAGCACCGCAGGCGGACCCGCTTGCTTCTGCCGTGCCCGCTGCGGCCAGCCTCCCGTCCGCCGCAGCCCCAGCCGTCGCGGTGGCCGCAGCGCAAGTTGCCGGAAACAAGCTGGCGAGCGCCAATGTTCCGGCGGCCGGCCTTCCCGGCTACGCCCCTGAACCCCAGCAGGTTCAAACATCCGAACCTGCCTCAGAAAAGGCGGCACCCGCAGCAGCAGCCCCGCAGCAGGCGCAGGCCGCCGCGGCCTCTCCAATCCTGCTGGCCGCAGCACAGGAGGCTGCAATTCCGCTTGCAACCGTAACAGCTCCGCTGATCCCAGCCGCCACCGCGCGACCAACCCCCGCAGCGCTGCCGCAAACACCCCCGGCCAGTTTGCCCAGCCCGGAAGCACAGCCTGAAAGCGCTGCGCTTCCGGACACCGCCCCCAATCCGCTGCAGACCCCTGCCGCCGTTCCCGATGCCGCCCGCATCAAAGCGGCACTGGCCTTCCAAGGCACAGACCGCGGCGACATCGACCCGGCCTCCCTCGCGGCCTTCCAAAGCTTTGTGCAGCCCGGCGACGCCCTGGCTGAGGGCGACCCGCTGCGCGACGGTGTCTCCGGCATCCTCGCCGCCGTCCCCTGCTCCCGCCTGCAAGTCGCCTTTGTTCCGGAAACCGCCACGCTGGAGGTGCGCGGCCACCTGCCCGAGGACGGGCTGCGCCCCCCCGTCCTCGCGGCGCTGCAAGCACAGATGGGCGCCGATATCACGGTCTCGGATCAGATGCGCCTGCTGCCCCGCCCGCAATGCGGCGCGCTGGCCGGGATCTCGAACGTCGGCCTGCCGCAAAGCACCGACCAGATCACCAATCCGCTGCTGGTCGGCGCCGACGCCCATGCCCGGGTGCTCGACTATTCCGGCGGTGAGCGCTTGTTCTTCGACCTCACCGCGCCGGACTACCCGGCCTATGTCTATGTGGACTATTTCGACGCCGGCGGCGCGGTGCTGCATCTTGCGCCCAACGAACTGGTGCCGCTGGCACAGACCACGCCCAAAAGCGCCCTGCGGGTCGGTGCCAAAAAGGCCGGGGACCCCGGCCTGCAGATCACCGTCGCCCCGCCCTACGGCCAGGAAATCGCGGTGGCCTTTGCCGCCTCGCACCCGCTGTATGAGGGCACCAGGCCGCTCAGCGAACCCGCAGAACCCTACCTTGCGTTCCTGCGCGCCCAAGTGGCACGGGCCCGCGCTCAACACCCTGATTTCAAGGGCGAATGGGTCTATTTCCTGATCACCACCCACGCCCAATAACCCCAGGTCAGCAGCGGCGGCACTCCCGCGCCCGCAGGCCCGCGGCTGACGCCGCCAGGCCTTGGCGGGTTTGGGCCCGGCGCTGCGCTGACGCACAGCGCCTTCCCGCCCTTTTCCGGGTCAAGGGCTGCGCAGCAGCCACGCATCCTGCGCGGTTCACCCTTGATGCGGAAAAGGGCGGATTATCCTTGGCAAAGGTGCATTTTCAAATGCACCGGAGCAGGCGGGAGCCCCCTGCCCTGTTTCAGCAGACCCTCAGCCGCTACTGGCAACCGCCTGCCGCCCAGCTCTTCAGCGCCTGTTTCAGCGCGCCGCCAAAGGGATGCTGCTTGCCCAGCGAGCGTTGCATATTGAGGCTGAGATAGGTGTTCCCCTGGGTGCAAAGCCGCGCGCGCGTCCACTGATGGCAGGAACTGCAGGTCTGGTCTTTCCAATAGCTTTCCGGCAGGCCCTCAATGGGCGGAAACGCCGGTGAGCGGGTGACCGCTTCGGCCAGGGTCAGCCCAGCAATCTGCGGCGTTTCCGAGTGCAGCGGACTGGCGTAGGTCACCGGCCCTGCTTCGGCCAGCGGCGCCGGCGCAGGGTCAGCCTTCGGCGCCGCGGCAACCGCCTCGCCGCCGGCCTCCGGATCCTGGCTTGCCCCGGTGCGCATCGCGGCCAATTCTACCACCGCCATCTCGGCAAACTGCCCTTCGGGATAAGCCATCAGGTAGGCCTCATACGCTGCCTTGCTGCCATCACCCTGTGCGGCCTCGAACATGGCCGTTTCAGCATCCGCAACCGCCGGTGCGGAAGCCGCCGAAGCCGCTGCCGGGGCCGCTCCGCCCTGCAGCTCTTCCGCCATCAGATCAGACAGCAGCCCCCGCGCCTCATCCGCATATTTGCCATCGCCGTAACCGCGCAGGAACAGCATGATCTGCATCGCATCGCGCGATGCCTTGACCGAGGCCCAGATCTGCGTTTCCTGCACCTCTGCGGCGCTCATCACCACCTCGGGCTCACCCTCTGCGAAGACAAAATCACTCACCAGCGAGGACGTGTCCCAGGGTGTCTGGCCGCCGCCGCTCTGCTCCAGCACCGCCCGGCGCACCTGTTTGAACACTTGCTCCACCGGCGCTCCCGGCACCACGATCTCGCGCGCCAGCGCCTCGGTGAACGGGCTGTTTTCCCCGGTGCCGTCCAGCGCCACATCCCCCGGTGCGGTGGCATAGGCCAGGAACGTGCCGGTCGGCGCTTTCATCTCCGCCAAACCGCTTGCATTCAGATCCGCCACCGCCTCAAACGGGTTGTTGCGGCAGGCGTCCAGGATCACGATGTTGGTGCGGTTGCGGGCCGAGGCCATCTGCCGCAGAACCGACTGCGCCTCCACCGCCATCAGGTCCAGATCCGCCGCATCCGCCAGCGCCACATCCACTGGCAAAAGGTAGTTGCTGCCAAAGCTCTGCACCCCGTGGCCGGCATAATAGAACAGGCCGGTCGCGTCTTCCCCTGCCCCGCGCAGCTTGCGCCCGAACTGGCCGATGGCGCGCTTCATTTCGATTTGCTTGGCGTCCGCCGCCAGGGTGACATCAAAGCCCAGCCCCTCCAGCGTCTGCGCAATCAGCCGGGCATCGCGCACCGGATTGTCCAGCGACGGCACCGACCCATAGGCCGAGTTGCCGATCACCAGCGCCAGCCGCTCTTCCGCCAGAACTTTGGCACCCCAGCAGGCCGCCGCAACAGCCAGCAGCACCAGCCGGACCCAGATCATCAAACCACGCACGCACCTGCTCCAATTCTCGCCCCTTCAGGGCAGCTTCCCAATTGTTAAGGGTATTTGGTTACGAAACTATCGTGCCCTTGCGCCCGGCAGCAAGTGTGCTGTTAGTCTGGGCCCATCTCTTTTGTCCCTGCCTGCCGGCAGGGATTTCACGCTGGCAACCCAAATGGATCGCGCATGCTCCGTATAACCCTTTCGTTTTTAACAGTTTTTTTTCTCCTCATCCGCCCGGCCCTGGCCGCCGGCCCGTTTGAACACGGCTGGCAGCTCAATCCCGAATCCTCTGCCATCCGCTTTATATCGATCAAAAAGGGCAGCATTGCGGAATCCAGCCGCTTTGCCGCCTTTTCCGGCAGTATTTCCGAACAGGGCGATGCCAAGATCCACATCGCGCTGGATTCTGTTGATACCTCCATCGACCTGCGCAACGTGCGGATGCGGTTCCTGTTCTTTGAGACCTTCACCTACCCCGAGGCCGAGATCACCGCCCGGATCGATCCGGCCATGATCTCGGATCTTGCTGCATTGCAGCGGAAACAGATTGACCTGCCGGTCACCCTGTCGCTGCACGGGGTCACGGCAGATCTGACCGTACCTGTAGCGGTAACATTGCTTGGCAACGACCGCGTCGCCGTTGCCACTGTGCAGCCGGTCATCCTCAAGCTGGAGGCCTTCAATCTGAACCCGGGCCGCGAAAAGCTGGAGGAAGCCGCAGGTGTCACCATTACCCCGGTCGGGCTGGTCAGCATGGACCTGATGTTTGACCGCTCCGCCCCCGGCGGTGCATCTGTCCCCGCGGGGACAGCCACCGCAGGCGCCTCCACCGCGCTGGAATCCAGCGGCGACTTCAGCCGCGAGGCCTGTGCCGGCCGGTTTGAAATCCTGTCGCAAGGGCGCAGCGTAAACTTTGCGCCCTCCACCGCCCGGCTGGATGCCAGCTCCCGCGACTTTCTGGAGAGCCTGTCGGACATCATCCGCCGCTGCCCCGGCATGGTGGTGGAGGTCGGCGGCCACACCGACAGCCAGGGCAAAGCCGCCTGGAACATGAAGCTGAGCGAAAAACGCGCCGCGGCAGTCAACGGGTATCTGCAGAAAACGGGCATTCCGGACGACCGCCTGGTGGCCGTCGGCTATGGTGAAACCACGCCGCTGGTGCCCAACAGCACGGTGCAGAACCGGGCCAAGAACCGGCGGATTGAGTTCAAGATTTTGAACTGAACCGCCATTGATCCTGAAAATACCTGCCTGTCCCCGCGGGGACAGCGCCTGACACTCCCAGGACCCGGCCCCGCGCCGGGTCTTTTTTTGCCGCCAAGCGCCTTTCTTCCGCGGATCATTTGCGCCTCTGTCCCCGCGGGGACAGGCGGGAATTCCGGCCCTCCGACTGGCCTGATTGCCTGCACTGCAGGTTTCATTTCCAACGCGAACACCAGGCGTTATTGCGCACTGCATCCGCTCCCCCCGCAGATTTGTCCCCGCGGGGACACGCGGTCTTTTTACACTCGGCGACGGAAATTCCGCTGGACCAGGCTGGCCTCTGCAGGCCGCCGCCGCGGATTTGCACCTTTGTCCCCGCGGGGACAGTCCGGAATTTCCGGAGACAAGGCCGGCAGGAATAAAGCCGCAGGGTTGGGATCACCACCGGCCGTCCGGCGGGAAAACGATCCGCTTTTTGCATCTGTCCCCGCGGGGACAGGTGCTGAAAACTCCGGCGGGCAGGTGCAGCAGACGCAAAAAAGGCCCGGCATCTCTGCCGGGCCTTCGCTATTTTCCGGTGCTGTCCCCGCGGGGACAAGCCCGTCAGTCTTCCAGTTCCAATGCTTCAAAAAACGCGGCAATGGCGTCCTCCAGCTTGTGCCGGTCGATCTCGGAGAAGTCGCGCTCCATCGCCATCTCGATCTTGCCGTCGCGCGCCTGGCAGCGGACTGTCCCCGCGGGGACAGTGCAGCGCAGGGTGGTCTTGGCAACACCGGCCCGCGGGGCGGCGGGGGTGCGGGGGGCGTTCTTGCGCTTGCCCTCGGCAAAACTGCGCAGCACATCCAGCTCCCCCTCTTCGGTTTGCGGCTGCACCCGCGCCAGCGTATCGCGCAGCACCTGGGCGTTCATCGCATCCGCCTCCAGCCGTTTCTTCAGATCCAGCCCCAGCGCCCGCGGGATCGCCTCCGGGAACTTCAGCACCTCGCCCACCGCCTTCAGCACCTGGGCGAAATGGCGGATATAGACCCGCTTCTGACGCCCGGCAGAGGCATAAAGATCATTGACCGCATCCTCGGTGGTCTCGGCCCCGGTCTGGGTGTCCTCGGCATAGCGCAGTGCCAGCTGGGCCATCTCGGCAAAGGAGATATCGCGGCGCACCAGGTTTTCATCCACCATCCGGCGGTAGAGAGCCTGCAAGCTGTCGCCCTTGGCCACCAAACCCGCGGGGATCGCGGCATAGCTTTCGTCGCCAGTTTCCTGCAGCAGCGAAAAATAGGCGCGCATCCGGCGGTAGCCCTGGATCAGCTCATATTTTCCGTCGCCGCGTTCTTCGACCCGGATCGGATTCGACAGGCCAACCGCCTTGATCGACTCCTTCAGTTCCCCCAGGTCCGGATCGCGTTCATCCTTGCGATCACGGATCAGCTTATCCATGCGGATCATGCCAAGCGGGATCCGGTCGACCACCAGGCCCAGCTTTTTCAGGCGGACAAACTCATGCGCCAGCCGGTCGTTTTCGGCGCGGATGTTCTGCTCGGCCTCAGCGCGGGTGCGCAACGCATCGGCGTTTTCGGAAATCGCGGTGGCCATCGGCCCGCGACGGGATTCGGACGGTTTGTCGTCGGGATTTTTTGCGGCTGTCCCCGCGGGGAACACCTCTGGTTCAGACGGGAAGTCGATGTCGAAGACTCTGCGTTTGCTCATGCCTCATCCTCCAGGTTTTCCCAGGCTTCCAGCGCGTAAGACCTGAATTCGTCATAGGCCTGATCAAACGACGCACGTGCGCGCCGCCAGGTTTCGCGTGTCATATCCCGGTAATCGATTTCATAGATGGAACTTAAGAACCTGCCCGATTGTTCGACTGCGCGGGTCATCTCGATCGGGTGTTCAGTCATCCTACCCTCGAACACCTTCATAAATGCCGAACGCATCGCACGGTGCAAATCGTTACCGGATTCGTAACGGGTCAGCAGGAAGCGGACGTCCTGGAACACCTTGGGCAAGGTGAATGTCCCCGCGGGGACAACGCCGTTAAAGGCCGACAAATCCTCCAGCGCCTCGGACAGCTGTCCGATGAAGGAGGTGGTGGAGTCATATTCCCAATAGCCGGGACCGGAAGGGATATAGAGCATGTCAGCCGCAAAAACCGCATTCATCGACTGGTAGCCGATGGCGGGCGGGCAGTCGAAGATCATCAGGTCGTAGTCTTCAGCCGGCAGCTGGTCGAGGTAGCGGGAAACCGCAGCAAAGAACGACCACTCCGGATTGAGGTGGCGGTACTGGGCAGAGGCAAACTCGACAAACGCCGCATTGGCGCAGGAGGGGATGATGTCGATGGTCGGCCAGCTGGTGGGTTTGACAAAGTCGCTGACCCGCAGGTCCTGCAGCCCCATGCCGGTGATGGCGTCAGGCAGCTGGCGCCGGGGCAGGGCTGTGCCGGACTCGGCGCCCTGCGGGACGGCGTTCATCCGCTCGGTTTCGCGCACCAGGTCGCGGGCCATGATGCCCCAGACGGTGTAATCCTCGGTGACATCGCTGAGACCCATGGAGTGCGAGAGTGTGGCCTGCGGGTCGAAGTCGACACAGAGCACCCGGTAGCCGTCCAGCGCCGCGGCATGGGCGAAGTGCAGCGCCACAGTGGATTTGCCGGCGCCGCCCTTGAAGTTGGAGATCGCCACCCGCAGCGCCCGTTTCCCCGCGGGGCGTTTGGGCAGCAGGGATTTGCGGTTGATCTTGATGCGGCGGCGCAGCTCGTTGATCTCCTCCAGCGAATACCAGCGCTGGCGGCCGTCTTCCTCGACATGGCCCTGGGGCAGGGAGGGGTCCGCCGACAGCCGTCCCCGCAGGGTCGACTGGTTGACGCGGAAGATCAGCTCGGCCACCTCCCAGGAGGAGAACCGGCGCAGGGTCTTTTCCATTTCGGGGGAGAAGGTCTGCTGGCGGATCCAGCTTTGCATCTTGAGAGATTGGGCCTGCATTTTTGACAGGTCTTCGTGCGTAAACATCGCTGCTCCTTAGCCTCACACGTTTTCTATTTGGCAGCGTCCATTTCTTGCGGACGCTAATTCAGCCTCAATACTCATTTACGCCGAATTTGCAAAAAACGCAAAAGCAAATATGGTTGGGAACAGCGTCCTGTCCCCGCGGGGACACATCTGCAAAAGGCCCAGCAATACAAGGGCGGAACCGATTCGGAAGGTGACGGCCAAACGATTCGTTTCATTGGATTTTTCTGGCGTTTGGGGGCCAGATTTAGCGGGACACCCCCGCGCCGGACACAGCAGATTGGGGGACATTTCTGCTGAAATAGGGGACACACTGAATGTCCCCCCATACCATTGATACCAATTTTTCTTTCGAAAAAGGGATTGGGTCGGAATTCAATTCGCAGCAGCGCTTGACAGAATCGGAATTCCGGACGCAAATCAGATACAACAAACGAATAGCGTTGAGTTCCAGGCAAACCGGCCAGCGCAATTCTCAGCAAACAAGCTGAGAGCACTTGAGGCAGCATATCCCGGCCCGGGAGGGCAGGGAGGGAGAAACGGGGGCAGCAATGCTTGCCAAACGGCCTGCGGGGCGCAACGCCTCTGCATTGAAGTATGACATCCTCACGGCGATGGGGGCGTATGCGCTTGGCCAGGGCAAGGGGGCGCAGAAGCTGGTGCTGCGGTTCATGACATTGATGACGGCGCGCTACAATTGGCAGCGTGATGAGCTGGCAGTGGGCCAGCGCGAAATTGCCCGGCTGTGGGACGTGGACGAGCGCACGGTGAAACGAGAGATGGCCAAGCTGCGGGGCTGGGGCTGGCTGGTGGTGAAACGCCAGGGCGCGCGCGGGCGGGTCACGGAATACGGCATCGACCTGGAGCGGCTGCTGGCGGACACGCAAGAGCGGTGGGGGGCTGTGGGGCCGGACTTTGAACACCGGATGCAAAACAATGATGAGCCGGCGCCGAATGTGGTGCCTTTGCGTCCAGGTGCTGCACCGCCTGCTCCGGATATCTCGGACGGCAGCGAATGGAGCTTGGCCAAGGCGGTGCTGCATGCGGAGGACCCGGCGAATTATGCGTCCTGGGTGCAGGGACTGGAACGCGCAGGCCGGGCAGGGGGGCGGCTGGTACTGAAGGCGCCAAGCCGGTTCCATGCGAATTACGTGATGTCGCATCTGATGCCGCGGCTGCTGGCGGCCTGCCGGGATGTCGATGGCGGGGTTTCGGCGATTGTTGTTGAGGCGTGAAGCCTAATCTGCGCTGCAGCGGTTGAACCCATGTGCGGCGCGGCATTATGTGGGCGGGCAGGGGGCTTGGCTTAGGACGCCCCGCAAAAGCAAGGAGCAGCCCGGATGAGCGGCGTGCAGGATAAGATCTGTGTCATTGGCCTTGGCTATGTGGGGCTGCCCTTGGCGGCTGCATTCGGGCAGCACCGGAAAGTTGTCGGATTTGACATCGATCCGGGCCGTATCGCGGAGCTGCGCCAGGGCGCGGACCGCACCCGCGAGCTGGAACCGCAGGAACTGGCCGAAGCAGAGTTTCTGAGCTTTACTTCCGACCCGGCTGAGATTGCCGATAGCTCCATCTATATTGTCACCGTGCCGACGCCGGTGGACAGCAGCCACCGTCCCGATCTTGGCCCGCTAAAGGCGGCTTCGGCCATCGTGGGGGGCGTGCTCAAGCCCGGCGATCTGGTGATTTATGAATCCACTGTCTACCCCGGTGCCACCGAGGACGATTGCGTGCCCATTCTGGAGGTGCGCTCGGGGCTGGTCTTCAACCGGGACTTCACTGCCGGCTACAGCCCGGAGCGGATTAACCCCGGCGACAAGAATCGGCGGCTGAAAGATGTAGTGAAGGTCACGTCAGGCTCCACGCCGGAGGTGGCGGAACGGGTGGATGCGCTGTACCGCGAGGTGGTCACGGCGGGCACCCATAAGGCCGCGAGCATCCGGGTGGCAGAGGCCGCCAAAGTGATCGAGAACAGCCAGCGGGACATCAATATCGCGCTGGTGAATGAGCTGGCCAAGATCTTTAACAAGATGGGGATTGATACCCAGGCTGTTCTGGAAGCCGCTGGAACCAAATGGAATTTTCTGCCGTTCCGCCCCGGTCTGGTTGGCGGGCATTGCATCGGCGTGGATCCCTATTACCTGACCCACAAGGCGGAACAGCTGGGCTATCATCCCGAGATCCTGCTGGCCGGGCGGCGGCTGAATGACGGCATGGGCGCCTATGCGGCCGGCGAAATGGTGAAGGCGATGCTGAAGCGGGGCCTGCCGGTTTCGGGCGCGCGGGTTCTGGTGATGGGGCTGACGTTCAAGGAGAACTGCCCCGACCTGCGCAACACGCGGGTGATCGATGTGGTGCGCAGCCTTGAGGAATACGGCGCAAAGGTGGATGTGTTTGATCCCCATGCCGATCCGGCGGAGGCACAGGAGGAATACGGCATTTCGCTGCTGTCCGAGCCGGGGCAGGGCGCCTATACCGGGGTGGTGCTGGCGGTTGCTCATTCCGAGTTCCGGGAGATGGGATCGGAAGCGATCCGCGGTCTCGGGACGCAGGACGCACTGGTCTATGATCTGAAATATGTGCTTGCGCCGGATCAGGCGGATCTGCGGCTGTAGCCGGGAAATACTCCCGCTGAAACATGAAGTGCTGTATCCTTGCCGGCGTTGGCAAGGAGTTCAGTGATGCGTGATGTTCTGGAAGGCCGCTGCCTGTGCGGTGCAGTTAAGATCGGTGTAAAAGGCGCGCATGATCCGCGCCCCGGCGCCTGCCATTGCCGGATGTGCCAGCGTTGGAGCGGCGGTTTGTTCCTGTGCTTTGAGGCCGCTGCGGAGGCCGTTTCGGTTGAAGGGCCGGTGACCCGGTATCAATCCTCGGCCTTTGCGGAACGGGCGTTTTGCAGCACCTGCGGATCGCATCTGTGGATGCGGGACACGGATGGCGAAGATGAAGGCTATGACTTGATGCCGGGGCTGTTTGAGGCGGCTCTGAGCTGGCCGTTGCGATCGGAGATTTATACGGACCGGGCGATGGCTGCGGTGCGGCTGGAAGGGGATCACAAGCGGGCCACCCGGGACGAATATGAGGCTCAGAACCCGTTCATTGACGGTGATGTCTGAGGGAAAAGGTATCGTCCCTCAGCGGTCCGTGCGCGCCAGTGCCAGGCCAAGGCCGGAGGTGACGAACAGCGCGCCGGTCAGCCGGTGGCGCAGGCGGCCCAGCCGGAGGATCGCGGGCCGCGCGGATTGCGCCGAAGCGGCCCAGAGCATGTCGCCTGCGAAAATCACTGCCAAGTAGATCATCGCTGCCGTGAGCAGGGCGGTTGAACCTGCGCCGGGGGCGACGAACTGCGGCAGGAAAGCCGCGTTGAACAGCAGGGTTTTCGGGTTGATGATGGCCAGCAGCAGCCCTTGCCAGAAAATGATGCGCAGCGGTTTGCGGCTGGCCTTGGCCTCTTCCATGCCGGCAACGCCTTGCCGCCAGGAGCGCACACCGAGATAGAGCAGATAGGCCACGCCGGCCCATTTCAGCCACAGGAAGGCGGAGGCCGCAAATTCCAGCACGGCTGCAAGCCCCAGCACCACAGCGGCAAGCTGCAGGGCCACGCCTGCGGTGGTGCCAATCACCGTGACCGCCCCAAGGCGGAAGCCGCGGGCCAGCGTATTGGCGATGATCAGCGCCACATTCGGCCCTGGCACGGCGACCAGCAGCGCGGTTGCGCCCGCAAGCGCCAATGCCATCATCATATCCACGGCGGGATCCTCCATTCGTTATACAGGCATAAGACGCGCGAATGCGGCGGCGGGCAAGCCCTGACGAACCGCTTCACGCTAGTTCCCTAGCGGCTGACCCGCGGCAGTTTCGGGCCGCTCCAATAGGCGCCGCTGTCCTGGCGCAGGGTGTCATAGGCCTCGATCCGGCGCAGGGCGTCCTCGCCGCCGGCTTTGACTAGATGGGTGAGCAGGCATTCCAGCACCGCCATGGCGCCGCCGATGGCGCCGAAAGGGTGCAGCGAGTTGGCGGCCACCGCCAGCACATGATCGGTGCGGATGCCGGGGGCGATGACTTCGCTGTCGGAGATCAGGATCACCTTGGCGCCGCGGTCAGCCGCGAACCGCAGCGCCTGGATGGTGCCGGCGGAGTAGGGGGCGAATGTGAGGGCGATCAGGCAGTCTTCAGCGCCTAATTCTAGGAGATCATCCAGCGCGGCGCCCATGTGGCGGGGGACAAGCTCCAGCCCCGGCAGCGCCATGCGGCCGACGTAGTGGAAGTAATAGGCCAGTGCATAAGACGAGCGGGTGGCGGTAACGAAGCAGCGGCGGGCGGAAAGGAGCGTTTCGGTAATCGCTTGCGTGCGTTCCGCCGTCATCAGCCGCAAAGAGCGGGAGGTGATGTTGAGCTGGTTGCGGGCCGCTGCGGCCTGCAGTGCGCCGGCGGGGCCTTCGTCCTGCATCCGGTCGAGCCAGTCCTGGCCGAGGTCCGCATCGTGCGCGGTGGTCAGCGCGGCGCGGAAGGGGGCGCGGAAGGCCTCGAATGTGTCATAGCCCAGATGCTGGGCGAGGCGGACAAATCCATTGGCGCTGATGCCGGTTTTCTGCGCCGAGAACCGGACGGTATCAAGGCCGAAGTCGCCGGGATTATCGATCACGTATTTCGCCGCCGCCTTCAGCTTGGGCGGCAGCTGCTCCATCTGGTCCTTGAGGTGCTGGATCAGCCGGGCGGTTTTCCGGGGGGCGAGATGCGGGTCCATACAACGTATCAGATCATATGTGCGGAAAATGGCAAGAGCGGAACGGGTGTTTTGCATAGGTTCCGGCAAGGAGTGATGAGCAGATTGCCCACCCTACTCGGACAAGAAGGCCATCAGGTCCTGGCGGGCGTGCAGGATGCGGATGATCTCGGGGCGGGAGTTCTCCAGCCGGTAAATCACCAGATGCGCGCCCGATGGGTGGATGCGGACGGGCGGAGTGAATTCAGCCCGTTCACGGGCCAATTCCGGGAAGTCGGCCAGCAGGTCGAACAAGGCAAAGAGACTGTCGGCATAGGCATCCGCCTGTGTTTCACCCCAGCTTTCCAGGCCAAAGCGCCAGATGGCAGCAAGATCGGCGCGGGCGGCGGGGCGGATCCGCCAGCGCGGCTCAGCCATTGCGGCGCATGGCGGCCTTGAAACCTTCGGCTGTCAGCGCCTCTGCCGGGCCGCTGGCGAGGCCTGCGTCGATGGCGGATTGCAGTTCACCTATGGCGGCCGTGCGGGCCTGGTCGCGGCGGATCAGGTCGCGGACGTAATCGCTGGAATTGGCATAGGTGCCGGTGCGGGCCTGTTCTTCGACCCAGTCTTTCATCTGGTTCGGCAGGGATACGTTCATGGTGGCCATAGGCGGTCTCCTTTTGCTGGACCAGCATATGGCAATCTTTGCCAATAGTGCAAGGGAGGGGGACTGGCCAGGGGGAATGCTGGGCGATTTCGCCCGCCCCGCGAATTATGGGCCATTCCGCTCAACACAGAAAAACACCCGCAACCGTAAGGCGCGGGTGTTTCAAGTTTTGTTTGGCCGGATCAGGCGGAGACCGCCTTGAGGCCTTTTTCCTCCAGCGGCTGGATGGAGCCGTCCTCGCTGACGGTCACCCGTTCGCCGTGGCTGAGGCTGTCGAGGCCCTTGCAGGCGACCAGCATCAGGACGTCCTTTTCGCGGGCGACGATGGCCATGTGGCTGAGCCAGCCGCCGACCTCAGACAGCACCGCGCCGGAACGCTGGACCCATGGCAGCCAGGCCGGATTGACCATGCGGCAGACCAGAATGTCACCGTCCTGGAAGCCGGCAAAGGCCTCGGGGCTGATGTCGCTGTCGTCTTCCATCCAGAACACCCGGGCGGTGGCGCTGCCGCTGCCCGCGACGCAGGTGCCGCCCATGGTGCCGTCGCCGGCATGGGCCTGGGCGCCCAGCGACAGCATTTCGCAGTCGCGCAGGGTAAGAGTGACCGCCGTGGGCGCGGATTTCTTGCGCAGGGTTTCTTTTTCGGCGCGGGTCTCGGCCAGGTCGCGCAGAGCGTCGGGGGTGGACCAGTTGCTGTCCAGCACCTCGTCGAAGGTGAGGCTGAACACAAGATCCTCCAGCCCGCTGATCTGCCCCAGTGCCAGCAGGGCGCGGCGCAGCTCGGCAACGACGCGCAGGGCTTCGTGCTTGGCCTGTTCCTTGAGGTCCTGATAGGCGATGGCGATGCCGATGGTATCGTCCAGCTCATCCGGCAGGTTGGCCGGAACCGGCACTGCGCCGATCGGCTCCACTGAGTTGCCGAGCAGGGAGTGCAGCAGTGCGGGCGCCTCGGCGTAGCGGGGCGAGGACAGCTCGTAATCGAAGATCGAGCGATGGCCCATCAGCTGCATGGCACGCGTCTGGGCGTCCTTGCCGGTGCAGGAGGCAATCAGGCTGGACGGCGCATTGGGCAGCTCGGCGTGCATCAGATGGGCGCGCAGGGCGGGATCGCCTGCGGTGGCAGTCCCGGCTTCGCCCATGGTGAAGCCGGCCAGGATATTGATCTTCTCGGCCTCCAGATAGACCTCGCGGATGAACAGCTCCTTGAGGGTTGAGATCGCCTCCAGCAGCTTGTCCTGCGGCAGGGCGGCATAATCCACGGCCTGCCAGATCGCCAGCTTGTTCTTCAGCTCCGGCATCACCTCAGCCCGGAAACGGGTGATCATCGGATGCGCCTGCTTGCGCAGCTGCTTGGCCTTGGAGGCCGTCAGTTTCAGGGTCATACCCTGTTTCAGCGCCACATCGACGTAAGTCTTGCCGAACAGGTTGACCAGATGGCCGTCACGCCCCTCAGGCAGGCCGTAGGGAACACCCAGCTCGCGGCAGGCCAGGTCAACGCTGCCGCCCGGCGCCCACAGATCGCTCATCAGCGAGAAGGAAAGCGGGGCGGGGCGGGGCAGGACTTCGGACATTTCGTCCTGTTCCAGGATGATCTGATCCGGGTCCGCATCGCCGTAGCGGTCCAGCACGTCGCGCCATTCGGCCAGGCGGGTCTGCTCCTGCTTGGTGCCAAGCGACAAGGTGGTGATGTCGCGGCTTTGCACGATCTGGAATTCACCGTTGGCATAGGCCCATTCCACGTCCTGCGGGGCACCGAATGCCGCCTCGATCTGTTTGCCAAGGGCAAGGAGCGGCGCCATGTCGAGCGTCTGGTCCTGATCCTCGGCCGCGGGCAGGCCGGTGTAGCGGCCAAAACGGAGAGAGGTCGGGGTGACGCGGCCCGAAACCAGATCCTCGCCGCAGCCTTCGACCCATTCGATCATCGCCATGCCGGGCGCCATCGGGTCCTGGGTGAAGAGGACGCCGGCGTATTCGGCCTGCACCATTTCCTGCACCACGATATTGCCTTGATCGGTGCTGTCGCCCTCGCCTGAATAGCTGGCGGCACGCGCGGAGGAGAAGCTTTCCACCACTTCGTCCAGTGCGGCGCGCATGGTGCCGGCGGTCACGTCGAGCACGGATTCAAAGACGCCTGCAAAGCTTTGATCGGCGCCGTCCTCGTTGCTGGCAGAGGAGCGCACGGCGACGGGTTTGCCGCCTGCGAGCGTGAATACTTGTGCGGCAAATGCATCTTTCTGTGCATCAGACATGGCGCGGTAATCGTGAATTGCGTCCGAGCGCACGATCACGCCGCCGGGCACCGGCAGGCCTGCATTCTTGAGGATCGACAGGCGCAGGGCCTTGTTGCCGGCCTCTGCCAGCTCCTCGGTGTAGCCCATCGGGATCACACCGCGCGGCAGTTTGGCGAGCTTGCGCTTATGGGCGCGCAGCGACAGCGCTTCGGCCAGATTGCGGTGCATGCCGGTGACATAGGCGCGCTGCACCAGCAGCAGGGTCAGGCTGAAGCAAAGATAGGCATTGGCGGCGGCTGTCAGGGAAAACACCATGGCAAAGAGCGCAGGCATGCCCAGCAGCATCCACAGCAGTTTCTGGCGCTTGGTCTTGGCGACGGCCCACAAGAGGTAGACGGCGGCCAGGGCGCAGAACAGTACCGGCATGATGAACAGCGGATCGGGCATGCCCAGGTCAGCCATCCAGAGGAAAGGCGTTTGCAAGCTGGCACTGGCTTCCTGTGCGGAAGAGACGCCCAGCATCATCACCGGCAGGAACAGCAGCGCAGTGAGGTTCTTCATCGGGGTCAGGCCCTTGTCGGCATAGAAAGCCTGCACCGCGCGCGCCTTGCGCACCGGGTCATGGGCCAGCTTTGCCTTCAGCGCCTTCATCTCATCCGCGGTGTCATTGGTGATGATCTGATCACGTTCGGATTTCAGCGCGACAGGCAGCACCAGGATGCGGGTCACGATCGACAGTGCCAGGAGGCCCAACAGGATATGGCTGCGCTCATGCACCCACAGGAGGGCGGTTGCCAGGGCGGAAATCGCCTTGTCCCACAGGCCGGTCTGCTGGTCGGCCAGCCAGTCCTGCACATGCGGCTTCGGCTTGGGTGCGACGAAATATTCCCAGGGCAGGGTGTAACGGCCGCGGAAATCGAGGCCCTGCTGCGACAGTTCCAGCCCCAGCACCTGGCTCATGAAACAGCTGCGGCGGTCATAGCAGGCGGCGATAGTGGGCTTGCCGGGGTCCAGTTGCGCAATGCGGTCCATCAGGTCGGCGGTGGTCATCTTGCGGATCGGGATGTTGACGGCACCGGGCAGGTGGCCGGCATCGAAGTCGCCGGGATAGCGGGTGTCGACGACCTGCAGGTCTTCGGTGGTCAGCAGCGCCTCGAAATCAGCGGTGCTGAGCAGCACGTCCTTGCCCGGGTATTGCGGAATGGCGCGCAGGTCGGAGAGGGTTTTCACGTCCTTGTCGGAGAAGTCGCGGCCCTCGACGATCCATTTCTCGATACCTCCGGCAATGAAACTGCAGTCGATGCCCATCGCAGCCAGCTTGGCGCAGGTTTCCGAGCTGCGGTTGCCGTTGTGGCAGAACAAAACGACCTTCTGGCCCGGCTGCACCGGGCGGCTCTGCAGGAAGTCCGGGAACCGGATATGGGTGGCGCCGGGCAGGGTGCCCATGGCGTTCTCGCCGGTCTCGCGGATGTCGTAGAACAGGGTTGAGCCGTCCTCCAGCGCCGCGGCGGCGTCGGTGGTGCTCATCGCCAGCGGGTGGTCTTCCTGCTTGGAAAAACTGGTCTCCTTGAGGGTGGCGTCCTTAATGGTGGTGCCGTCAAACTGCGCCGGCCGGGTCAAAGTGGCCTGCAGCCTTGTCAGCTCGGCCTGCGCATGCGAGGAGTATTGCCAATAGTTTCCTGCAGCCAGTGCAATGGCCGCCAGCACGAGGACGGAGATCAGCTTGACCGGGTAGCGGCGTGGAGAGCCGCCCGGTTTGGGGGTAAAACCCAGTTTCGCTGCAATGACTGCGCCAAGGCCGGAAATCATGGCAATTCCTACGGCCAGAACCTGCGATAGCGAAGACACCGAGCCGATCACCAGTTCCGGCGATGGAATGGCTAGGGCCGCGACGGGAAGCGCTAGAAAAAGCGATGCAAGCACAGTGACTTGTGCTGAGTGGCGAAAGGACCGGGAGGTCCTGGAGGGCAAAGTGCTATTCTTCACGGCAGTTCCTGTTGAGCCAGTTGAGGCTGATATTCTGACATTATGGCGAATTTGCCTAAAAGATTACGAAAAACTTACTGAAGGGTTAACATAGCGGGCGGAG
The DNA here is from genome assembly GCF_001593695.1 of Leisingera sp. F5. NCBI lineage: Bacteria > Pseudomonadati > Pseudomonadota > Alphaproteobacteria > Rhodobacterales > Roseobacteraceae > Leisingera > Leisingera sp. F5. Next base: position 101,887 of record NZ_LUKH01000016.1, read on the forward strand.
AATAAAAGAACCGTAAAATTTTTTAATGAATTGCAGGTGCGTTAACATTGTATTCTTAACCATGTGCCATGTAACGAAGTATGGCGGCCCGCCTGCCGTGCCAGCCGATCGCAGTCAGGAGGCTAGAACCGTGACACTTTTTGAGTGGACCTTTGGTATCATTGAGCTTTTCAGGACACGCCTGCGGGCAGCAGCCCTTGGGGCTGTTCTGGCGGTTGGACTTGCAGCCCTTCTGCCCGGTGCGGGTCAGGCCGGGACCGAATTGGTATTTGGCACTTATGCAGCGGATAAACCTACCGCAACGGTCAAAAAATACCAGCCTTTCCTGTCTTTCCTGTCCAGCCGGATGAGCGAAGAGTTGGGCGAGCCGGTTTCCATCCGGCTGAAGATCGCCAAGGAGTATGGCGAGGGCATCCGCCAGCTGGCCAGCGGCGAGGTGGATTTTGCCCGTTTCGGCCCGGCGTCTTATGTGCATGTGATGAAGGAGAATCCGGAAATCCGGATTGTCGCGATGGAATCCAAGAACGGCGGAAAGCGGTTCAAGGGGGTGATCGTGGTGCACAAGGACAGCAGTGTGCTGTCGGTCGAAGATCTGGCCGGGCTCAGCTTTGCCTTCGGCGACGAGTTGTCGACGATCGGCCGCTACCTGGCGCAGGAATACCTGCTGGAGGCCGGCATCAGCAGCGCCGATCTGCATGAATACGCGTATCTCGGCCGTCACGATCTGGTCGGCGAAGCAGTGGGCGCCGGAAAATTTTCCGCGGGCGCCCTCAAGGAAAGCACGTTCAAAAAGCTGGTCGCCAAAGGCGTGCCGATCCGGGTGCTGGCTTCCTTTGACAATGTGACCAAACCCTGGCTGGCCTCAGAGGCGATGCCGCAAGCGGTGCTGGAAGCGATGCGCAAGGTCATGCTGTCCTCGGACAACGAGGAAATCGTGCGCCGGATTTCAAAGAACGGCTTCTTGCTGGGGGCTGATGACGACTATGACATCATCCGCCGGGCGATGGAGCGAAGCCTGGCCTTCTGAGGCGCCGCAGTGAAGATATGAAACGTACAGGCATCCTTTTTCAGATCGTGTTGTCGCTGCTGCTGGCTGCTTCGGCGGTTGGCTTTGCAGTTGGCAACATGGCGCAGCGCCAGGAGGTGCAGCGGCTTGAAGAGCAGCTTGCCGGTCAGGCCGACCTGACGGTTTCCCTGCTGAGCGGGCTGATGCTGGAATCGATTATTGTGGAGGATGTTCCGGTCCTGGAGACCGGGCTGATCGAGGCCGTCGCCCGGAACCCGCAGATCGTGTCGATCCAGATCCGCAGCCCCGCGGGCAAGCTGCTGGCTGCGGCCAGCGCGCCGGGTGCCCCGCCGCCGGACGCGCATGTGATCTATGAACGGCCGATTGAACTTGAAGGCGCCTCCTTCGGCACCATGGTGGTGGACTGGTCGACCCAGGACGGTCAAGCGCTGGTCGCGGCCAAAGTGCGCCAGATCATCATTTGGACAGTTGTGCCGGTGCTGGCGCTGTCGCTTCTGGTGCTGTTGCTGGTGCATATCCTGGCGCTGCGGCCGTTGCATATGATCCATAACCGGATGTCTGACGCCATTGCAGGGCTGCGCAGTCCGCTGCGGCCGCTGCCCTGGTTTGCATCCCGGGAATTCCGGGCGCTGGATTTTTCGGTCGGTGTGCTGGAAGACACGTTCGCCGAGCGCGATGAGCGGGAATTTGCAATGGAGCAGGCGCGTGAGGCCGCAGATATTGCAAACCGCGCCAAGTCCGAATTCCTGGCCAATATGAGTCATGAGATCCGCACGCCGATGAACGGGGTGATCGGCATGGCAGAGCTGTTGCAGGACACCGCGCTGGACGAAGACCAGCGGATGTATGCAGAGACCATTGCCAAATCCGGCACCGCGCTGTTGACGATTATCAACGACATCCTGAACTTCTCCAAGATTGAGGCCGGCAAGGTCGAACTTAACCTTGCTCCGTTCAACTTGCAGACGGCACTGGAGGATGTGGTCACCCTGCTGTCGCCCAAGGCGGCGGAAAAGGGGGTCGAGATTACCATGCGGTACGATCCCGCGCTGCCGGAAATCTTTGAGGGTGATGCCGGGCGGATCCGCCAGGTGATCACCAATATCGCCGGCAACGCGGTCAAGTTCACCCGCAAAGGCTATGTCTACATCGACTTAACCGGCCGCGAACAGGGCGGCCGGCATATGCTGACGCTGCAGGTCACCGATACCGGCATAGGCATTGAGCCGGAGCGGACAGGACAGATTTTCCGCGCCTTTGAGCAGGCCGACAATGCCGCCACCCGCAATTTCGAGGGCACTGGTCTGGGGCTGGCAATCTCGGCACGGCTGCTGGAGCTGATGGGCGGTTCGGTGCAGGTGCAGTCGGAGCTGGGCAAAGGCTCTGTATTTACCATCGAGATACCATTGCAGGCCGGCGGCCATGTCGCCTCCGCACGGGCGGGCAGTCCGCTCAGCTTTGCCGGGCTCAACGGTTTGCTGGTGGATGACTTGGAGCTGAACCGGGTGATCCTGTCTGAACGGCTGAGTTCTTGGGGGGTGACCTGCACGCTGGCAGCCTCGGCGCATGAGGGGCTGGAGATCCTGTCGGATGCGCAGCTGGACGGGCGCCAGTTTGACTTCATCATTCTGGACTACCAGATGCCGACGATGGACGGGCGGGAATTGGCGGCCCGGATCCGCGCGATGCCGGGTTTTGAAGCTGTGCCGCTGATTGTGCTGTCTTCGGTGGAACACGCGCTGAGCCGTTCGGACTGCGAGACCATCGGGGTTTGCGAGTTTGCGCTGAAACCTGTGCGGGCAGTACAGCTGCGGCAGGTGATCACCCGGGTGCTGAGCGTTCAGGACCAAAAACCGGCGATTGCTGACAGCGGCGGCAGAGACGAAGCGCCGCAGGGCCGGCTGCTGAAAGTTCTGCTGGCCGAGGATAACCGCACCAACCAGCTGGTCGTCACCAAGATGCTGAAAGATGCGCCGCTGAAAATCAGCGTTGCTAAAAACGGTGTGGAGGCTGTTGCGCAGTTCCAGGCAGAGCGGCCCGACCTTGTCCTGATGGACATGATGATGCCGGAGATGGACGGGATTGAGGCCACGGCCGAGATGCGCCGGATCGAAGTGGAGACCGGCGGCCGAAAATGCCCGATCGTGGCGCTGACCGCCAATGCGCTTCAGAGCCACCGGGAAAAATGCCTGGAGGCGGGGATGGATGATTTCCTCAGCAAGCCGATCAACAAGAAGGCGCTCACCGAAGCGGTCAGCAAATGGACCTGCGGTGATGACCTGCAGCGCACTGGCAGCTGAGGCCACCAGCGCGGGCCGGCAAAGGGTGTTGCCGCAGGCAGGCCCGGCTTATGGGCTATTGCCCGGACTAAAGCTCTTTGCTGTCACTGGCGGCGGTCAGCCGCGATGCCGCTGCAGCACCAGGCCGGCCAGGCTGGACGCGGCAAAGAGAGCCGCCGCCAGGCAAACGATGCTGGGACCGGCGGGGGTGTCGAACACAAACGCCAGCTGCAGCCCGCCAGAGGCCGCCAGCATCCCCAGCAGCGCGGCAATCACCGCCATCCGCTCTGGCGTTGCGGCAAAGGGGCGGGCGGCCGCAGCTGGGATCAGCAGCATGGCGGCAATCAGCAAAACTCCGACCACCTTGATGGCAACCGCCACCACCAGGGCCAGGGCAAGTGTCAGCACCATCTGTTCGCGCCGGGGATCAATGCCCGCTGCATGGGCCAGATCCGGGTTCAGCGTGGCGGTCAGCAGCGCGGACCAGCGCCACCAGAGCAGCGCCAGAACCAGAGCTGCGCCGCCCCAGATCACCGCCAGATCGCTGCGCCCCACCGCCAGGATGTCGCCAAACAGATAGGCCATCAGATCAATCCGCACGCCCTGCAGGAAAGACACCGCGACCAGGCCGAAAGCCAGCGAGGAATGCGCCAGCACGCCCAACAGCGTGTCCATCGCAAAGCCGCGCCCGGCCAGGGCCGACACAGTGGTGGCCATGGCCAGCGCTGTGGCCAGCACGCCGGCAAAGACCGACACATCAAAGCTGAGCGCCAGCGCCACGCCCAGGATCGACGCATGCGCCGTGGCATCGCCGAAATAGGCCATCCGCCGCCAGACCACGAAACAGCCCAAAGGTGCCGCGGCCAGCGCTACGCCGATGCCGGCAAGGGCTGCGCGGATCAGGAAATCGTCGAGCAGGGTCATTCCGCGGCCTCGTGATGATGATGGTCATGATTGCAATCTTGATCATGGCTGTGATTGTGCTCGTGCCGGTAGAGCGCCAGCGCGCCCTGGGTGCCGGTGCCGAACAGGGCGCGGTATTCCGGTGCCGAGGCGACATGTTCGGGCGCGCCTTCGCAACAGACATGGCCGTTGAGGCAGATCACCCGGTCCGAGGCCGCCATCACCACATGCAGTTCGTGGCTGACCATCAGCACCGCACAGCCGACCTCTTGCCGGACCTTCTCGATGCGCTGGTAAAAGGCGGCGGAGCCGGGCTGGTCCAGGCCTTGGGTGGCTTCATCGAGGATCAGCAGTTGCGGATCGGTCAGCAGGGCACGCGCTAGCAGAACCCGTTGGAACTGACCGCCCGACAGGGCGGACATCTGCCGGGCCGCCAGATCGCCGGCGCCGGCTTGCTCCAGCGCCTCGGACGCGCGGGCGTCGGATACCCGCGCGGGCAGGCTGAGGAACCGGCGCACGGTCAGCGGCAGGGTCGGGTCGATGTGCAGTTTCTGCGGTACATAACCGATGCGCAGGCCGGGCGCGCGGTTGACCGCACCGCGCGAGGGTTTCAGCGCGCCGATCACGCTGCGCAGAAGGGTGGATTTACCGGACCCGTTGGGGCCGACCACGGTGACGATCTCGCCGGATTCAATGGCCAGGTTGACGCCGGACAGCACTGTCTTTCCGCCATAAGAGACCGTCAGGTGTTCGAGGGAAATCAGGCTCATGCAGCGCCCGCGTGCTGGCATTTGGGGCATAGGCCCTCGGCCTCGATCACCGCGCGTTCGATGACAAATCCCGCCTCGCGGGCGGCTTGGCCGAGCTGACCCTGGGTCGGCTCCCGCTGCGATTCAGCCACCGCATCGCAGGCGCGGCAGATCAGGAAGACCGGCGCGTGATGCTCGCCGGGATGGGTGCAGGCAATGAAGGCATTCAGGCGTTCGATCTTATGGGCAAAGCCGTTTTTCACCAGGAAATCCAAAGCCCGGTAGGCGACCGGCGGCTGCGAGCCGAGGCCTTCTTCGCGCAGCCGGTCAAGGATTTCATAGGCCCCAAGCGCGCGGTGTTCCTGCAGCAGGATCTCCAGCACCCGCCGGCGCACAGGGGTGAATTGCAGCCCGGCCGTCCGGCACTGGGCGTCCACCGCTGCGATGCAATCGTGAATGCAGCTGCTGTGATCATGCGGTTCAAAACCGATGGAGTCCATTGCGGGGTCCTTTGGGCGGAGACTGATTTGCCTCTTGATATGTTATGTTATGACGTTTATCAACCGCGTGATGTTATAAGATTACATGAGGCGTGATATGCGGAATTCCGGCATGTGGAGAAGTGGATCGGCGGTACTGGCCTTGCTGGCGGGAACCGGGACGGCCTGGGCGGAGGTGCCGCGTGTGGCGGCGGATATCACGCCGGTGCACGGGCTGGTGGCGCGGGTGATGCAGGGCCTGGGCGAACCGGCCCTTGTGGTGCCGCCGGGTGCCTCGCCGCACGGCTATTCGATGCGCCCCTCGGAGGCGCGCGCGCTGGATCAGGCGGATGTGGTGTTCTGGCTGGGTGAGGCGTTGACTCCGTGGTTGGAAGGGCCGCTGGAGGAGCTGGCCAGCGACGCACACCGGGTAGAACTGCTGGAGGCTGAAGGCACGGTGGTGATGCCTTTCCGTGAGGGCGCGCGGTTTGAGGCGCATGCGCATGATGGCGATGAAGAGGATCATGCGGATCATGACGGTCACGATGCGCGTGAAGATCATGATGATCACGGTCATGCAGAGCATGCTGAGGGCCATGATGATCACGACGATCATGAGGCTCATGAAGACCATGCTGAAGGGGATGGCCACAGCGATCACGGTGATCATGCTGATGCCCATGGACATCACCATGACGGTGCCGACCCGCATGCCTGGCTGCTGCCGGCCAATGCTCAGGCTTGGCTGGATGTGATCGCGGAGGAGCTGGCAGAGCATGACCCCGGCAATGCCGCCGCTTACAAGGCCAATGCCGAAGCCGGAAAGCAGGAGATTGCGGACACTGTTGCCAGCGTTTCGGCTGCGCTGGAGCCGTTCCAGGGCAAACAATTCATCGTGTTCCACGATGCCTATCAGTATTTCGAGCGCGGATTTGGATTGAATGCCGCCGGGGCAATCTCGATCGGTGATGCCTCCAAGCCAAGCCCGGCGCGGATTGCCGAAGTGCGTGATGTGGTGGCGGATCTGAAGGTGGCCTGCGTCTTCTCGGAGCCGCAGTTCAACCCGGGCATGGTCGCCACGGTGCTGGATGGCACCGGAGCGGGCACCGCGGTGCTGGATCCGCTGGGCGCCAAGCTGGAGGCAGGGCCGCAGTTCTACCCGGCGCTGCTGCAGGATATCGGCGCGGCGATTGCCGGCTGCGAATGAGGGGCGGGCGGGCCGGTGCGGCCCGCCTTTTTCATCTGTCGCTGATCAGGTGGGTGAGCGTGGCGCCGGTTTCGTAATAGGCGCTGCGCAAGCCTGCGAAGGGGATCGCGTGGCTTTTCGCGGGCGGGACCGGCAGGCAGGATTGGTCGCCTGTCAGAACTGCCTCGGCCATTGCGGTGCCGAACAGAGTGCCGGGGCCGATGCCGCGGCCTGAGTAGCCGAAACAGGCGAGGCCGCCGTTCAGGTCAATGATCTTGGGCAGGTGTTCGGTGGTCATGGCAATACGGCCGTGCCAATGGCTGTGCAGCGTCGCGTCTTTCAATTCGGGGTAAAGCGCGGCCAGTTTGCGGGGCAGCCAGTTGCGGTGCAGGGTACTGCCGAAATGGTTGAGCGCACCCATGCCGCCGATCACCAGCCGCCCGGCCTGATCCAGCCGCCAAGAGGACATCACCAGCGCGGTGTCCCAGCAGCCTTCTTTCTTTGGCAGAAGTTTTTCGAGCAGGGCGGGAGGCAGCGGATCGGTGGCGGCCTGGAAGTAATGCACCGGGATCACTTGTGGCGCGTCATAGCCGGAGATGTCGCGGGCATAGGCATTGGTGGCCATGATCAGGTGTTTGGCGCGGATGCTGCCCTTGGGGGTTGCCACATGCCAGCTGCTGCCCTCGCGGCTGATGGCGCTGGCCGGGGACTGGCTGTGCAGCTGCGCGCCTGCAGCGGCGGCGGCGCGGGCGAGGCCGCGCGCATAGGCCAGTGGCTGGATGGTGCCGGCGCGCGGATCGAACAGGGCACCATGCACGGTATCTGAACCTGTGCGCGCAACGGCTTCGTCGCGGGAGAGCATCTCCACCGGCGCGCCAATGGCGGTGAGCTGGGCGTGGCGGCGCTGCAGGTCTTTCAAGCCGGAAGGGGCATGGGCGCAGTGCAGGGTGCCGTTGCGTTCGGGTTCGCACTGGATGGCGTGTTTTTTGATCAGCGAAAACACCATCTGCGGTGCGGAGCCCAGAAGCTGGGAGAGGCGGCTGCCGGTTTCCGTGCCCAGTTCGGCGTTGATGTCTTCGGGCGGCAGCCAGAGGCCGGCGTTTGCCAGCCCCACGTTGCGGCCTGAGCCGCCGCTGCCGATTTCGTCTGCCTCAATCAGACGGACCGAGGCGCCCGTTTCCGCGGCCTTCAGCGCGGCAGAGCAGCCGGTGTAGCCGCCGCCGATTACGACGAGGTCTGCCTCTGCCTCCCCGGTGAATTCCGGGAAGGCTGGATTTTCCTGGCAGGTTTGGTGCCAGAGGCAGGACGCCAGATCAGATGTCAAACTTGATCCCCTGTGCAAGCGGCAGCTCGCGTGAATAATTCACCGTGTTGGTCTGCCGGCGCATGTATCCTTTCCAGGCGTCGGAACCGCTTTCGCGGCCGCCGCCCGTCTCTTTCTCGCCCCCGAAAGCGCCGCCGATTTCAGCGCCGGAGGGACCGATGTTCACATTGGCAATACCGCAGTCCGAGCCCGCTGCCGAGAGGAAATATTCGCATTCGCGCACGTCCGTCGAGAAGATGCAGGATGACAGGCCCTGCGGTACTTCATTCTGCATTTCAATGGCTTGGTCCAGATCGCTGTATTTCACCACATAGAGGATCGGGGCGAAGGTTTCGGTGTGCATGATCGTGGTCTGGGCGGGCATCTCGACGATGGCCGGATGCACATAGGCGGCATCCCTGTAGGTGTCCGTCAAGGTTTGGCTGCCGCCATGCACGGTGCCGCCTTCGCTTTGTGCACGCTGCAGCGCGCTGGTCATGGCGTCCAGTGCGTTGCGGTCGATCAGCGGGCCGACCAGGGTGCTGTCCGCCAGCGGATCGCCGATGGGCAGGCCCGCGTAGGCCTTGATCAGGCGCGGGATCAGCGAGTCATAGATGTCTTCATGCACGATCAGGCGGCGCAGGCTGGTGCAGCGCTGACCGGCGGTGCCGACGGCAGAGAACACAATGGCGCGCAGGGCCATTTCCAGATCGGCAGAGGGGGCCACGATCATCGCGTTGTTGCCGCCAAGCTCCAGAATAGTGCGGCCCAGGCGTTTCGACATATCCGCCGCTACCGCCTTGCCCATTGGCACCGAGCCGGTGGCGGAGATGATGGCAACGTCCTTGGAGGCGGTCAGCACCACGCCCAGATCGCGCTCGCCGATCAGCACCTGGATCAGGCCTTGCGGCGCATCTTCGCCGAATGCCGCCATGGCGCGGTCGCAGATTTTCTGCACGGCGAGGGCGGTGAGCGGGGTCTTCTCCGACGGTTTCCAGATCACCGGATCGCCGCAGACCAGCGCCAGCGCTGCGTTCCAGCACCACGGGGCGACGGGGAAGTTGAAGGCGGTGATGATGCCGCAGGTGCCCATCGGATGCCAGCTTTCGCGCATCGCGTGGCCGGGGCGCTCAGACGCGATGGTGAGACCGTATAGCTGGCGCGAGAGGCCGACGGCAAAGTCGCAGATGTCGATCATCTCCTGCACTTCGCCCAGGCCTTCCTGGTAGATCTTGCCGCATTCCAGGGTGACGAGGCGGCCCAGGTTTTCCTTTTCGCGGCGGAGTTCCTCGCCCAGCAGGCGGACGAGTTCGCCGCGGCGCGGGGCGGGGACCAGACGCCAGGATTTGAAGGCGGCTTTGGCCGCAGTAATTTGTGCTTCGGCCTCAGCCGCGGTGTGGGTTTTCAGCCGGGCGATTTCGCTGCCGTCCACAGGCGTAGTGACAGAAAGGCTGCCGCCGGTGAGTTCGGCTTGGGTCAGGCCGGCAGCGGCGAGGATATCGGAATGGGGCATATCGGTGTCCTTTTGATGCGAGGGCAGGTCATGAGCAAAACTTTAGGGTGAATTTCGCAAATGTCCCGCCGGGCGTTTGTCTGATATAGGATTTGCACCACCCGGCCCGGATTGCTATTGAAACTAAATCCTGAACCCATGAGTTAACATCATATGATTGCGCCGCGCCGTTTCCTGCCCTCGATCCCCTCGCTGCTGGCCCTGGAGGCGGTGGACCGGTTGGGCAGCGCCTCGGCCGCGGCAGAGGACCTGTCGCTGACGCAAAGCGCCATCAGCCGCCAGCTGAAGCAGCTGGAAGAGCAGATGGAGGTGGATCTGATTGCCCGCGACCAGATGCGGATGCAGCTGACGCCGGCGGGGACCGGATTTGCCAAGGAGGCCAGGGCGATCCTGACCCGGCTGGCGCAGGCCTCGGTCAAGCTGCGGGCCAATCCGGACGGGGGCAGTTTCACCCTGTCGATCCTGCCGTCATTCGGCCTGCACTGGCTGGCGCCGCGGCTGAAAGAGTTTGCCGCCTCCCATCCCGGCATCACGGTGAACCTGCATACGCATAATCTGCCGTTCAGTTTTGAGGCCGGTACGGCGCAGGCGGCGATCCATTATGGCACGCGGGACTGGCCAGGGGTGGCGTATCTGTCTTTGATGCCGAAACATGTGCTGCCGGTCTGCGCGCCGGGGCTGATGGCGGGGCCGGTTTCCTCGCCTGCAGACCTGTTGAACTATCCGCTGCTGCATCTGGAGACCCATCCCGATTGCTGGGAGCAGTGGTTTCACCTGCATGATGTGCCGGCTGCCAAGCTGCGGGGGATGCTGTTTGACCAGTCTTCCGCGATGACGCAGGGGGCGGTGCATGGGCTGGGCGTGGCCTTGCTGCCTGATTTCCTGGCGGAGAATGAAATTGCGCAAGGCCGTTTGGCGCTGGCGATGGAGGGAGCGGCGGTGAGTCTGGGTGAGTATTTTCTGGTCTGGCCTGCGGATCAGGCAGAGGAGTATCCGCTGATCAAATTCCGCGAGTGGCTGCTGTCGCAGCTGGGGGAGGGTTGAGATGCGCTTGCCAGGCCTGACCCATCTGCGCTGCTTTGAGAGCGCTGCACGGCATCAAAGCTTCACCGCTGCGGGGGAGGAGCTGGGCCTCACGCAAAGCGCCGTCAGCAAAAAGGTAAAGGAACTGGAAGCGGATCTGGGCTTCGACCTGTTCCAGCGTTCGGGACGGGGTGTGGTGCTGACGCCCGCAGGGCAGGGGCTGGCTGCAGATCTGGAGCTGGATCTGGCAGGTTTGCGGGCGACGCTGCAAAAGGCTGCTGCTGCCGGTGCGGGCCGCTCGGCCTTGCGGATCGCGGTGCTGCCGGCTTTTGCCAACCTGTGGCTGATCCCGCGGCTGCCGGATTTCTTTGCCCGCCATCCGGAGGTGGAGCTGAGTTTCTCCACCCGGCTGGAGCCGTTTGATTTTGCCCGCGAAAACTTTGATCTGGCGGTGCACTACGGGCTGGACAACTGGCCGGGCACCCATATGGCGCCATTGTTCGGCGAGGAGATGGTGCCGGTTTGCGCGCCGGGGTTTTATGCCGCGCATCAGCTGGAGCTGGCGGCCAACCTGGCGCAGGCGCCGCTGTTGCACCTGGACAGCCGGGCGGGGTCCTGGGCGGAGTGGTTTGAGCGGGCCGGGCTGGCAGGCGCGCCGCGGCAGGACGGGCGCTATTTCGATCAGCATTCGATGGTGATTGCGGCAGCGGCGGCAGGGCTGGGGGCGGCGATTGTGCCCTTTGACATGGTGGCGCGGGAGATTGCCGCTGGGGATCTGAAGCGGATTCCCGGGCCTGCGCTGGTTTCGCGCAAGCGCTATTACCTGGTGCGCCCGCATGGACCGGTGCCGGAAGCGGTGCAGAAGTTTGAACGGTGGCTGAAGAAGCAACTGCGAACAAAGTGTGATTGAGACCTGTTACCCGGCCGATAGGCCGGGCTGCACCTGCCTGCCCCCCCGGCAGGTGCATTCGCACCTACCCAGGCAGGCACAGCCCTTTGTGGCAGAAACGGGACCAATGCCAAACCGGAATGGGTTGTGTCGCAAAGTGCCGGTTTTCCGAAGTGCAGCATTTGCTTCATGCTGGCGAAGCAGATCCAGCAGGGAGCCTCCGCCATGGCCCAATTCCGCCGCGCCGCCCGTCTTGACCCGCTTGAGGTCTCCGAAATCCTGACCATCGGCGCCAAGGCGGCAGAGATGAAGCGCCAGGGCGCGCCGGTGATCATCCTTGGCGCCGGAGAGCCGGATTTCGACACGCCGGACCACATCAAGAACGCCGCCGTGGCCGCGATGCGGGCGGGGGAGACCAAATACACCCCGCTCGGCGGGACGCTGGTGCTGCGGCAGGCGATCCAGGCGAAGTTCCGGCGCGACAACGGGCTGGACTATGCGCTGGATGAAATCATTGCTGGTACCGGTGCCAAGGAAATCCTGTTTGATGCCTTCATGGCCAGCCTTAACCCCGGTGATGAGGTGATTGTGCCCACGCCTTACTGGACCTCCTACTCCGACATCATCCGCATCGCAGGCGGCGAGCCGGTACTGGTGCCCTGCGGTGACGACACGGGATTCCGGCTGACCGCGGAAAAGCTGGAGGCGGCGATCACCCCGCGTACCCGCTGGCTGCTGCTGAACTCCCCCTCGAACCCGGCAGGCGCCGGCTACAGCGCCAGTGACTACCACCCCCTGCTGGAGGTGCTGCTGCGGCACCCGGATGTCTGGCTGATGGCGGATGATATGTATGAGCACATCACCTATGGCGGGTTTGAATTTGCCACGCCTGCGCAGGTGGAGCCGCGGCTGAAGGAGCGGGTGCTGACCGTCAATGGCGTCTCCAAGGCCTATGCGATGACGGGCTGGCGGCTGGGCTATGCGGGCGGGCCGAAGGCGCTGATTGATGCGATGAAAGTGGTGCAGTCGCAATCGACTTCGCACCCGTCCTCGATTTCGCAGGCGGCAGCGGTGGCGGCATTGAACGGGCCGCAGGAGGTGCTGGCAGAGCGGCGGGCCGGCTTTCAGGCGCGGCGCGACCTTGTGGTGGAAGCGCTGAACGGTATCGACGGCATTGATTGCCCGGTGCCGGAGGGCGCGTTCTACACCTTTGCCAATTGCGCCGGGGTGCTGGGCAAGCGAACGCCGCAGGGGGCTGTGCTGGAGACGGACGCGGATTTCTGCGCCTATCTGCTGGATCAGCACCATGTGGCAGTGGTGCCGGGCCGGGCCTTTGGCATCTCGCCCTATTTCCGGATTTCCTATGCGACGTCCGAGGCGGAATTGCGCGAGGCGCTGAGCCGGATTGCCGGTGCGGCAGCGGCGTTGGTTTAGGCCTGTGCCACCGCCGGCTGGCGGCGGTTCCGGGCATTGGTCCAAGCCTGCATCAGCTGGCGCTGCAGGGCGGCGGCGGCAAGACCCAGGGCGAGACCGCCGAAGATTGCCAGCGCGTCGTTCAGCGGGCTGCGGCCCTCCAGCCCGATCATCGGCATCAGCAGTTCCGGCACGAAGCGGTGCAGCAGGTAGATCGGGAAGGCGGCCTGCGCCAGCCGCATCAGCGGGCGGGCCGCAAAACGCGGCATCGGCAGGCGGGTGACGAACAGCAGCCCGGCAATCAGCGCCAGCAGCCACATGTATTTGATCCAGCCGCCGTACCAGTTGCCGCCAAGATAGGCCGCCGCAGGCATGATTACGCAGGCTGCGGCCAGCACCTGCAGCCGTTGCGCCAGCGTACCCGCGGCAGTGATGCACCATCCCAAGGCAAACAGGTAGAAGACCCACGGCACGGTGAACTGCGCCCGTCCGCCGATTTGCCAGACCTCGGGTGCTATCAGGCGGATTGCCACGGCAAACGCCAGAAAACACAGGCCGGTCCGGAAAGCGCCCTGGATCGCAAGCCAGCGGCGCAGGGGCGGCAGGGCAAAGGGCAGCGCCACCAAAAGGGTTATCTGCAGGTAGGCCTCGATGAACCAGTACAAATACGGCAGCATCAGATGGGTTTCAGGAATGGTCAGGGCAAAATTGCCGGCCAGAAAGACCGAGACCCAGGGCACCTGCTCCCAGGCCGCGGCATAGCCTGCGAGGATCAGGTAATAGGGGATCAGCACCGCGGCCACTGGTTTTAAGAAACTGCGCATGTCACCGGATCTTAGCGCCTCCCAGCGGAAGCCTGCGACGCTCATTCCCATCAGGATCACCATAGCGGCAGCGCCGCCATAGACCGGCCAAAGGGTCTGATGGGCCACCACCACCGCGAGGATGGCAGCCACCCGCGCCACCAGGTCGAAGGGCAGGCTGGCGCCGGGGGCCGGGGCGGATTGCTCCAGATCGCTGATCGGCATGTCTTCCCAGCCGGCCGGGGCGCCGCCAAGGGCTTCGTCCAGGGCCAGGGACAGTTCCACATGGCGCAGGGAATCGCCGCCGAGCGCGGCAAAACTATCGTTTCGGCCCACGGTCTGCGGCGCAAAGGCGGCCTGAAAGGCTGCCAGCACATTTCTGGCAGGTTTGCGCTGCACCGATAGCGCCTTCAGCGCCGGATAGTCGATTTTGCCATTGGCACGCCGCGGCAGCGACTTGCGCGGAAAGACGTTGAAATGCTGCTGGCCGATGCCGGTCATCTTGGCGGCCAGCGCAGCGATGCCGTCCTCTGCCCCGCAGACGGCAATCGAGATGCGGGCATCGTCGCCCCAGACCGCGGCCTCATGCCCCTGGGCGGCCAAGGCGCGTTCGATGGCGTCATGGCCAATGCGCAGGCCGGCGATCTTGGACATCCGCGAAAGCCGCCCGGTGATGTGGTAGAGCCCGTTTGCATCGCGCCGGGCCAGATCACCGGTGGCCAGCTCGCTGAGTTCGGCGCCCTTGGCCAGATCGGCGCTGCCTTCGGCATAGCCCATCATCACGTTCGGGCCCTGGTAGATCAGCTCGCCTTCGCCCTCAGGGGTGGTGATTTCTGCGCCCGAGGCCGAGCGCAGCAGCAGGCGGCCACCGGGAACGGCGCATCCGGCCGCGCCGGGATTGTCCTGTGCCAGCTCCGGCGGCAGGTAGCTGATCCGCGCGGTGGCCTCGGTCTGCCCGTACATCACAACCAAACGGCCGGCCCGGGCCTGCATCCGGGCGGCCCAGGTGCGGACCTGCTCCGGCTCCATGGCGCCGCCTGCAACGGTGAGGGTTTTGATGTGCTCCGGCAGCGCATGGGCAAGGCCTGCACTGTCCAGCAGGCGGAAGTGATGCGGCACGCCGGCCAGGCTGGTGGCGCCGGAGGCCTCAAGTGCGGTGTCAAAACCGGGTTCCAGCACCGAGCCGGGCGCAAGCCAGAGGCTGGCACCGGCGGCAAGATGCGAATGCAGCACCGACAAGCCATAGGAGTAATGCAGCGGCAGGATCAGTGCGGCGCGGTCTTCGGGCTGGATCTCCAGATACCGGGCGATGGCGCTGGCGTTGGTGTTCACAGCCGTTGCGGACAGGCGGACCCCGCGGCCGTGGCCGGTGCTGCCGGAGGTTTGCAGCAGCAGTGCAAGGTCCGGATGGATATCGGCGGGTTCATGCGCGTGCGCCAGCAACCTCCAGATTCCGCCGATGCGCCGGAAGCTGGCGGCCGGGCGGAAGCGCTCCTCCAGTCGGGCAGCGGTGGCGGAGTCCGCTGCCGGCAGCGGCATCACGGCATGGCCTGCAGCCAAGGCGCCGGCATAGGCGATAATGGCTTTGGGATCGGATGCGGCTTCAATCGCAATCAGCCGCCGGTCTTGCGGCAGCGATTTGCCGAACTGCGCTGCGGCGTCAGCCAGCGCAGCATACGTCAGCTCGGTTCCGTCGGCCGCAATCAGGCAAGGATTGCCGGCAAACGCACGCAATTTGGCCAGGTCATAGAACATCCGCAACTCCTTCGAGCGCGGCGGGTAATTTAATTTACTAATTTTGTCAATTATTGGTCGGCGGCCCGTAGCCGGATCGGCTCCGGTTGCGAAACTGGTTTGAACATTGACTGCGGCAAATGACGAGTGCACGCGCATGCAGATACGGTTTGCTGTCTTCACTAATTCCAAGATTTGTTCACACCGTGCGCCAAAGACCGGGCCGGCAGACGGTCATGGTTCCGCCGCAAGATGGACGCGCCTTTGGCCTGAAAAGCCACATTCCGGCAAGGGCCGCTAAGTTTTTGCCTCATTTTTGCCGCAATCAGCCGGGCGGCAGGTCGTTTGGGCCCGGTTCTTAACCATGATTTCAATCTCTTAGTCGATGCGGGCAAGATCTTGCCCATGCTGGTAAAAGGCTTGGAATGCCTAATTCCGGTCACGATAGACTCAGGCTTGAGCAGTATGTTTCAACCAACAATAGCCATAGCAAGGAGGACCCTAAGCGTGGCAAATACAACGTTTCCGGATCCGGTTTTTTCGAAGCTGAAAACCAGAGAGTATACAGGCAGCCGGGACGACTTTCTCAGCATCAATCATTCAAACACTCTTGCGCTGGACGCGGCGACGGTGTCGCTGAGCTTTTCGCTGGACCGTCTGCCCGGCGAGATGGCGCTGGTGTCCAAGGATGGCAGCGGCGCCGGGGCGGGGGATTTCACGCTATGGGTCAAGGACGGCACCCTGGTCGCCACCCAGTCCGGCAGCGGCGAAACGGAATACCTGAAAGTCCCGGATCTGGTGCTTACGGCGCAGCAGACCTATCAGATCTCGGTCAGCTTCGGCGCGGACGGGCTGATGATCTGGCTGGATGGCGCGCTGGTTGCGGCTGAGCCCGGGTTCAAGCAGGGTCTGGAAGACAACGGCCATTCCCTAGTGATCGGCGGCAGCCGGGCCTGGCGCAGCGATCAGGACGATGCGGCGCATTCGCTGTTCAAGGGCACCATCAGCGATGTGCGGATCTTTGACAGCCAGCTGGGTGAAAGCAGCCAGATGGCGCTGGCCGAGGCGGCCGGCACCGCCACGGGTGCCAAAATGGATGCAATGATGGAGGATCTGGCCCCGGCCTTTGGCCAGCTGCATGGCGCCAGCGATACTTTCCTGGAAATCCTGTCGGACTACGGCGTGACCCATCAC